>JBEKXR010000244.1:0-6082 GCA_049511935.1 Spirochaetia bacterium
ATCATCGAGAGGGTGCGCGTCGAGGGAGATCAGGCCCTCATCCACTACACCAAGCAGTTCAACGACGCGGATCTCTCCCGGATCCCTCTTGCCGTGCAGGAGCGCGAGTTCGAGGAAGCGGAAAAGGCCCTGCCCGGAGAGGTCAAGGAGGCCATCCGTTCCTGTGCGCGGAACGTCCGGATCTGCCACGAGAGGCAGCTTCCACATCCCATGACCCTCGGAGAAGTGCAGCCGGGCGTCTACGCGGGCGAGCGCGCCACCCCGATCTCGTCAGTGGCGCTGTACGCTCCCCGGGGCAAGGGAAGCTTCCCCTCCTCAACGTACATGATGGCGGTGCCTGCGCAGGTGGCAGGCGTCCCGCGCCGCGTCGTCGTCACGCCGCCGGACGCCTCGGGTCACTGCGACCCGGCGACCCTGTTCGCAGCCCGTCTCTGCGGTGCCCACGAAGTGTATCGCGTCGGCGGCGTTCAAGCGCTGGCCGCCCTGGCATACGGGACGAAAAGCATCCGTCGTGTCGACAAGCTCCTCGGCCCCGGCAACCAGTACGTGACCGCGGCCAAACGTCTGCTCGCGGCGGTCGTGGACGTCGGGCTGCCGGCCGGGCCCTCGGAGTCCATGATACTCGCGGACGCCTCCGCCGACCCTCGTCGACTCGCCCTGGACCTTCTCATCGAGGCGGAGCATGGGCCGGACTCGCAGGCGCTCCTGGTCACCGACAGCGCCGCCACGGCGGAGGCAGTTGCAGAGCTTCTCCCCGGTCTCATTCGGGATCTTCCCGAGCCGCGATCCTCCTACGTGACGAAAGTCCTGGAGAACTACGGGGGAATCATTCTCGCCCGCGACATCGAAGAAGCGGCGGGAATCGCCGACGCCGTGGCCCCCGAGCATCTTCAGATCGCCACGGCGGAGCCACTGGAGACCCTCTCGCTCGTGCGCAACGCCGGGGAGATCCTCCTCGGCCAGAACACCCCCTTTTCGCTGGCCAATTATGCAATCGGCGCCAACGCCGTCCTGCCGACCGGAGGGAGGGCCCGGACGTGCTCCGCGCTCTCGGTCAGGGATTTCATGAAGTTCTCGTCGGTCGCCTGCCTCACGGCAGCGGGCTGTGACTCACTGCAGAATGCGGCGATCACGCTCGCCGACTACGAGGGTTTTCCCGCGCACGCGAAGGCCCTGAGGGAGAGGAGAAAGAATGAGCCCAAAATCGTCCACCAAGCCTGAGCCACGAAAAAAGGCGTCGCCTCGCGCGAGCGCCCGCACGCCCGCCCGCGCCCCCCGCACCGCGCAGGCCCGGAAATCGAAGCCCACGGCCGCCCTCCGCAAGGTCGACATACGCGCCTGGGTGGCCACCGCGGACATGGGCCTCGGCCACCAGCGCGCCGCCTACCCCTTGCGCGATATCGCGGAGGGAGGGCTCATCACCCTGGGCAAGGCGGAGAACAACTCCAACGGCGAGGCAAAGCTCTGGGAGCGCCTCCGCCGCAGCTACGAGTTCCTTTCCCGCACGAAGAGCTGGCCGGTCATCGGCAATGCCGTGTTCGGCATCCTGGACCGGCTGCAGAACATCCCGCCCTTCTATCCCATGCGGGACCTCTCTCACCCTTCCTTCCAGGTGAAGTGGCTGAAGAACCTCATCAACAGCGGGATGTGCGCCGGGCTTCTGGAGAAAATGAAGCAGAAGCCCCTTCCGCTCGTGACGTCTTTCTACGCACCGGCCATTGCCGCGGACATGGCGGGCTTCAGCCGGGTGTATTGCGTCATCTGCGATGCGGAGGTAAACAGGGCCTGGGTGGCGGAAAACCCGCGGGAGAGCAAAATCACCTACCTCGCCCCCTGCGGGCGCGCTGTGCGCCGGCTCAACGAGTACGGCATCCCCAACGAACGCATCTGGCTCACCGGGTTCCCCATTCCGCTCGAGCTCCTCGGCGACGAGAATATCTCCGTGCTGAAGTGGGACCTGGGCCAGCGGCTGCGCTACCTCGATCCCTCGGAGCGGTTCTGGCCGCTGCACGGCCTGAACGTCGAGCACTTCCTCGGCGCGAGGAACTGCAGGTTCGCCAAGGAGCGCGTGCTCACGCTGACCTTCGGCGTCGGCGGGGCGGGGGCGCAGACCGGTATCTCCTACCAGGTGGCGCGCAGCCTGCGAGAGAAGATCGCCAGGGGAGAAATCAACTACAACATCCTCGCGGGCATCCGGCCCGAGGTGGCGCAGTTCCTGGAGAACGTGAAGAAAGAGCTCGCCCTCCCGCAAGTCAAGATCATTTTCGGCCGGACGCTGGATGAATACTTCCGCGGTTTCACCGAGTGCATGAGGACCACCGATATCCTGTGGACGAAGCCCAGCGAGCTCTCCTTCTACTGCGGCCTGGGCATTCCCCTCATCATGGCCCCCCATATCGGGTCGCAGGAAGACTACAACCAGGCATGGCTCCTGGAGATCCAGGCCGGCTTTCCCCAGCAGGATCCGCAGTACACCGACCAGTGGCTCCTGGACATAGTGAAGGCGGGCAGGCTGGCGGATGCCGCGTGGAACGGCTTCCTGAAGGCGCGCAAGTACGGCACGTACAAGATCCACGAGATCCTCCGAACCGGCACGATGGAGAGGGAGACGTCGGTACTTCGCAGATGAGAGGTGAGCGGGGCACCCCGGAGGACGTGTTCTCCTGGGTGGAGTCCTTCACCAACCTCGAGCGGGGAAACCTGCCTTTCGACAAGCGCAACTATCGCCTGGACCGGATGCGCCGGCTCCTCGGGATGTTCGACGATCCCGACAGGGAGCTCGCTTCCATCCACGTGGCGGGCACCAAGGGAAAGGGATCCACCGCCGCGCTCATCGCCTCCGTCCTCCGCGCGGCGGGGCGCCGCACGGGGCTGTACACATCGCCCCACGTGAACAGCCCGTTCGAGAGGATCTCTCTTGCCGGCGAGGCCCCGCGGAACGAGCTGCTGGTGCGGCTGGGCCGCGAGGTGAAATCGGTCCTGGACGCGCTGCCCGCCGAAGGCATGCCGGGGCATTTCGCGCCGACCACGTTCGAGCTATACACGCTGCTCGCCCTCCTCTATTTCCGCGAGGCCGGCTGCGGGCAAGCAGTCATCGAGGTGGGAATCGGCGGGCGGCTGGATGCCACCAATGTGATCACGCCGATGATTTCGGTCATCACGCCCCTGGACCTCGAGCACACTGACGTCCTGGGCGACACGCTGGAGAAGATCGCATGGGAGAAGGCGGGAATCATCAAGCCGGGCGTGCCCGCCTTCGTCGGTCTCCAGCCCCCGGGGACGAAGGAGGTTTTTCGCCGGGCCGGCGAGGAAAGGGGCAGCACGATCACGTTCCTGGACGACGAGATCCGGGAGCTGTCCCCCCGCGTGGACGCCGGAGGCACCTCCTTCACCGTGCGGTTCGCGGGTGAGCAGGCCGAGGAGCTCCGTCTTTCCATGCTGGGCGAGTTCCAGGCGGAAAACGCCGCCCTGGCCCTTCTCACTCTCCGGCGGACAATGCCCGAGATCCCACTGGCCTGCTTCCGCGAGGGATTCGCGCGAACCGTGCTGCCAGGCCGCATGGAAGTGCGGGGCCGCGCCCCCGCAATCGTGCTGGATGGGGCCCACACCCCACTCGCGGTGACGAGGCTTCTCTCCTCGTTCCGCGCAATCTTCCCCGGCGAAGCGATCCTGCTCTTCGGCTCGGTCTCCGGAAAAAGGCCGCGGGAGATGGCGGCGATCCTCGCCGCCGCATTCTCGCGCGTCATCATCTCCACGCCCGGCACCTTCAAGGAGAGCGACCCGGAGGAAGTGGCGGAGATCTTCCGCGGCTTCAATTCCGCCACGGTGCTGGAGAAGGATCCCGCGCGGGCGCTGCGCCGGGCGCGGGAGGAATCGGCGGGCACGCGCCCGATCCTCGTGACGGGTTCCTTCTATATGATTGCCGAGATCGGGAGGCTGCTGTGAGCGATTCTTCGCATCGCGCCGCAGGCGCGGATTCGCATCGCGCCGCAGGCGCGGATTCGCATCGCGCCGCAGGCGCGGATTCGCATCGGGCCGAAGGCACGGATTCGCATCGCGCCGCAGGCGCGGATTCCTTTCTGGACGGACGCCTTCTCGTGCAGACCGGTGACATCACCCGGCAGAAGGTGGACGTCATCGTCAACGCGGCCAACTCGGGGCTCATGGGCGGCGGAGGAGTGGACGGTGCGATTCACCGGGCCGGCGGTCCCGCCATTTTGGAGGCCTGCCGGGTGGTGCGTCGGGAGCGGTTCCCTGATGGCCTGCCGGCCGGCGAGGCGGTGGAGACCACGGCCGGCCGGCTGCCGGCCCGGTACGTGATCCACACCGTGGGCCCCGTGTGGCACGGGGGAACCGGGGGGGAGCCGCAGACCCTGGCCTCATGCTACCGCTCTACCCTGGAACTGGCGGCGCGGCTGGGCGCCCGGAGCATTGCATTCCCTGCGATCTCCACAGGCGTCTACGGGTACCCTCGGGACGCGGCGGCACGCGTCGTGTGGGAGACGCTCCACGGCTTCTGCCGGGAGAACCTTGCCCCGCGCACGATCATCCTCGTTTTCTTCTCCAACGACGACGCGCGGGTGTTCCTGGGGGCGAGCGGTTCCAGGGGATGAGCACTCCCGCGGGAGCGAGCGGTTCGCTCAACTGGAAGGAGATCGACCTCGTCCTGTCCGAGCTGGCCCTTCCCGGTAGCCTGATCCAGGAAATCCACCAGCCTCGTCACGACAGGCTTGTCCTCCATCTCTTCAAGGCAGGCGTGCAGAGCATGGTGCTCATCTCCCTTTCGCCACGGTTCCCGCGGATGCACGCGCTGACCGAGAAGATCGCCAACCCCGGCACACCCCTGCGCTTCGCCTCGTTCCTCCGCGCCCACATCAGGGGCGGGAGGATCGAAACCGCCGAGCAGCTCCGCGCATCCTCCGACCCCGCGCTGGGGGAGCGGATCGTGAAGATCGCGGTGCGGCGGGGAGCCGACATGAGGTTGCTCTGGGTGAGGCTGTGGGGCGCCGCGGCGAACGCCATTCTCACGGATGAATCCGATGTCATTCTGGATGCCTTCTCTCGCAGGCCGAAGAAGGGCGAGGTGTCCGGCATGGCTTTCGAGCCGCGAGGAACAGGCGGCGCACGGCCCCGGTCGAAGGCCTCCGCCCCGCCCGACTATTCCGTGAGGGAGCTGCCCGGGGAAGGATCCTTCAACGAGAAGCTCGAGGCGCTGTACCGGGAACTGGAAAGCAGAGGCGACAGGGAGCGGGCCGCCGCACAGGCCGAGGCGGAGCTGGAGATCAGCGAGAACAAGCTTCTCTCCAACCTCGAGAGGCTGCGGGCGCGGCTCTCCGAGTACGGAAACCTGGAAAGATTCCGCGAGCTCGGCGAGCTCCTGACGAGCAACCTGCACCTGGTCATGAGGGGCGAGAGGTGGATCAGGGTGGAGGATTTCTTCCATCAGAACGCGGTCGTGGACATCGAGCTGCGGCCGGATCTGACACCGGCGCAGAACGCGGAGCGCTACTATGACAGACACCGCAAGGCCCGGCTGGGCCGGAGCAAGGTGCAGGAAGAAATCCAGAATCTCGAGGTTACCCTCGGCCGCGTGCGGAGCGAGCGGGCAGCGCTCGCGTCCAACCCCGATCCGCAGGCGCTCGTCACGGTGGCAAGGAACGCCGCGCGCGCGAGGAAACCGCTGCACGAGACCGACATGCCCGGCCTCGTGTTCGTCTCTCCGCCCTTCCGGATTCTCGTCGGCCGCACGGCGGCGGAGAACGACGAGCTTCTCCGTACGAGGGTCCGCGGGAACGACTGGTGGTTTCACGCGCGCGACTGGCCCGGCGCCTACGTGTTCGTGAAGGCGCAGCCGGGGAAGAGCCTGCCGCTGGAGACCATGCTGGACGCGGCGACGCTCGCGGTGCATTTCTCGAAGGGAAAGACCTCGGGGCAGGGCGACGTGTACTACACAAGAGTGAAATACCTCAGGAGGGCCAAGGGGGCGCGTCGGGGCACCGTGCTGCCGACGCAGGAAAAGAACCTGCACGTGAAGCTCGACCAGGCGCGGATCGAGCGCCTGAAGGCGGGCGGGCATCCGGGG
>JBEKXR010000245.1:0-6005 GCA_049511935.1 Spirochaetia bacterium
CGACATGGTGCGCACGGGAGTGAAGCCGCTCATCGTGGGGGTGGCAGCGGAAACCGCGGTGGCGGGGTTCACCCTGCTCATGGTGTTCGCGGCCGCGGGTTTCCTGCCGAGCCTGTAGGCAGAGCACCGTTTCGAGCTTGGCCATGACGGCACATCCCACTATACTTTCACCGATGGATCGAGCCGCGGGCATCGCCAAATACCCTATCCTCGCACTGGGTACGGCAGCCGAGGAAGCCGCACTCGCCGAGGTGTCCATCCGGGCAGGCGAGGTTCCCTCCGTGACGCGGGTTGTCGCATTCGGCTCTCGCGTGCGTGGGGATTTCCGCGGCGATTCAGATCTCGATGTGCTCGTCATCGTGCGGAACATTTCTTCGCGGGATGCGGTCATCAGGCTCCTCTACCGCGTTGAGGAGGAATATGACGTGCCTTTCGCCCCCGTCATATATACCGTGAGCGAGTACGAGGAGAATCGCCGACTCGGCAGCAGGTTCGTCGCCAACGTGGAACGTGAGGGAAAGGTTCTGTATGACGCTGAGCAGGGATGAGAAAGTCGAGCTCGCGAGGTATCGCATCGCAAAGGCCACGGGGCTGCTTGCCGACAGCGAGACGCTCCTGCGGGCATCATCTTTCGCGTCGTCGGCCAACCGCAGCTACTACGCCGCCCTGTCCGCTGCCCGGGCTCTCCTGGCGATACGCGGGACAGACCCAGAAACCCACGAAGGGGTGAAGGTGCTGCTTTCAAGGGAGTTCATCCGCACGGGAATTCTTGCCAAAGGCGCCGCGGAAACATTCAGGGTGCTCCAGGCCCGTCGCATGGATTCTGATTATTGGGATTTCATCGAGATCGGAGCCGATGAAGCGACGGATTCACTGTCCAAGGCACGGCAGTTCGTTGAGATGGCGGGAGAGGTGCTCGAGACGCTCCTGCGAGATCACCCGTAGTTTGTGAGGATTCGCGCACGCCGAACCGGACCCTGCAGCCTGTCCATTTTATTCCAGAGCGACCGCGCGGCTGCCCGGGCGCCTACACGGGGGACGTCCCAGGGGACTCGGGGAGCCGTAGTCCAGGACCACGAGGTCGGCCTTGTATCCTTTCTCGATCTTCCCGCCAGGTGCCGCGAGCTACTTTCCCTTTTGCGCAAATGTCAGCGCGAGCATACCGAGCAGCAATCTCTTCTGGTGTACCCGGCGAAAACCAATGCCTGTCATCATCCGCGGCAACTCTACGGAATCTGGATAGTAGGAAAGGCTCTTGGCGATGTAGCTGTACACTTCCGGGTTCCGATGAAACATCCATCCCCAAAAGCCGCCCCAGGCACCCAGCAGTCTCAGTTGTATGCTGCGCAGGCGGGGAACATGCGAGGTGGAAAACTCCAGAAAAGCGGCCGTGCCGCCCGGTTTCAGCACGCGATAAATCTCTCGAAAGGTCGTCGCGAGGTGGGGCGAGTTTCGAAGCGCATACCCGCCGGTCACGATATCGTACGACGCATCGTCAAAGGGGAGCTCATTCATGTTCACCTGGTGAAATCTGATGTTCGCAAGATCCGCCCGCGCCCTCGCGCGACGAAGCATCTCGGGGTTCAAATCTACCGCATCGACTGTCCCGCGCGAATACCGGAGCGCAAGAAGCCGGCTGATGTCTCCGGTACCGCAGGCAAGATCGAGACAGGCGAATAAATGCGGCGATGAAGCCGCTTCCGCGAGAGTGTGCGGAACATCAGGATGCTCACGAGCGGAGTCTTTCGGAAGCCTTGACAGCATGATCTGTTTCCACCGCCCGTCCCGTCCAAAGGACAGCAGGCGCGTTATCACATCATACCGGACGGCGACTACCGAGAATACCTTCCTGGTGTAGTCCAGCTTGCTGTCGGGCGCCGAAAGATCGAAGTCTTTCAAACGATATCGAAACCGGGAGCGAAGGTCATCCTGCGCCGTGTTATGGATGAAGCGCCCTTTGTCTGAATTCTGTTTCTTGCCCATGGTTGTTTGCTTTTTCCATTCTGTTAACCTACCTTTGAAACACAGTGTCGTCAACAACGCTTGCCTCGGTCGTGGCGCCGGAGCATACCACATCGGTCGCAATCCACGGGATTGCCACCAGTGTCCCTGAAACATCCCATACTCAGCAGTTCGCGGTAGATCGTCTGCAGAAGCTTTCGATCTTCTCCGACAAGCAGCGCCGTTTTCTTCGGCGTCTGTACCAGAACACGGGAATCGACAAGAGACACACAGTAATCGACGACTACGCGAAGGAACCGTCCGAGCACACCTTCTACCCAAAGAACGATCAGCTGCTGCCTGAGCCGGGGTTGGAAGCTCGCAACGACGTGTTCATCCGCGAATCCAATCGCCTGTCAGAAAAGGCAGCACGATCGCTTTTTTCAAACCTGCCGCTGTTCGACCGGCACATTATCACCGACCTCATCACGGTCACGTGCACCGGGTTTTCGGCTCCTGGATTCGACTTTCACCTGGTGAATGCCCTGGGGCTTCGTCGAGATATCCACCGTTACCACATCGCCTTCATGGGCTGCCATGCGGGATTTCCCGCCATGAGGCTGGCCCGCGATATCTGCATCGCGAACCCTGGAGCGCACGTGCTGATCGTGGCCGTGGAGCTGTGTTCCCTGCATTTCCAGCAAAAGACGGACCTTGATTTTATTATTGCCAATTCACTTTTTGCAGACGGTGCGGCGGCTGCCCTGGTCGGGCCGGCGTCGGATACTGTGCAGGCACAGAGTGGGGGCGGGTACCTCGGCCGGGGCGCACAGCTTCTCCTCGACGGCTTCACGTCGCGGATCATCCCTGGAAGTGAGCAAGACATGGCCTGGAAAATCGGCGAACACGCATTTGACATGCGCCTGTCCGCCTATGTCCCTCGATTCATCGAACAGAATATTCGATCGATAATCGATGACCTCCTGCGCACCGCAGATGCCACATTCGCCGACATCGACATCTGGGCGATCCACCCAGGCGGTCGGGCCATACTCGATCGAACTGCTGCAGCGTTGGATATTCCCGAGTCCTCACTGATCCATTCGTATGAGGTTCTGCGTGAGTACGGGAACATGAGCTCGGCAACCATCTTCTTTGTTCTGCAGCGCATACTGGAAAACAGCGAGTCCGGTACAGTTTTCGCCACCGCGTTCGGCCCCGGGCTCACCGTGGAATCAGCGCTTTTTCGAAAGCTCAAGTGACCTTCCCGCCCTTCCCTTCAAAACTTCGCAGAAGCAGACTGCCTGAGCTGATGGATGATCCGGACAGCGACCGTACCCGCCTCTTCGCAACGCTCGACCAGTTTCGCCTGACAAACCGTTTGTTCTCTCGCTATCGCAGGCTCCTTGCCCGGTACGTCATGCGCGACATGGAATGGCTGCGACGAAGGAGTCAATCGGTCCGGCCATTCACGGTACTGGAAATCGGCGCGGGCGGTTGCGATGTGGCGATCTGGCTGGCAAAGGCCTGCCGGAAGCGCGGAATATCGGCGCACATGACCTGCATAGACAACGATTTGAGAATCGCGAGCTATGCCAGGCGCCGCATCATGGCCTCCGGCGTTTCCGATCGAATCGAGTTTCTGCAGTTTTCAGCATTCGATGTTGACCAGCTCCCGGACTACGACTATGTGATCTGCGGGAACACCCTGCATCATTTCACAGAGGACCAAACCTGCACACTGCTTCGGCTGATGAACAAAAAAGCGGCCCAAAAGTTTCTCGCAAGCGATCTTGCACGATCACCAGTTGCATGGATCGCATTCTGCGTTTTTTCCATGATATTTCTGCACGGCAGTTTCGCGCGCTACGACGGATTGCTCTCCCTCGCACGCGCTTTTTCCCAGAACGAGCTTCACGCGATGATATCCGACGCAGGCGAAGATCACCATCAGCGTGTCCGCCGTTTGTTCCCTGCTCGCCTCTACGTCGTCGGAGCAGGCATGGCGAGGGGAAGTTGACGACTACCTGACGACCTCGTCGCAGTTCGTAAACGTTGCGAACCTGCCTCCCGACCTCGGATGCACAAGGTCGTTGCTCGACCAGGGCCAGCCGCCGAATTGGTCTTTCCGATAATCGAGATGGTCTGATTGCTCCCCAACAGGAGCCGCAGGATGAAAAGGCGAGTCAAATGTCCTTACCGGTTCAGCCATGCTGCCGGGACACCGCCGGGCCGGCTGGGCGAACGCCTCAGCCGCTCATTGCGGTCCACAGACTTCACGGTAAGCTCGCGGATGCGGTCCCCCTGTAACACCCGAAGGCGCACGCTCACCCCCGCCGAGCCTGTCGACCACACCCGGCGGTAGAACTCGGCTATCCCGTCTACCGGCTGCTGCGCCACCGCCAGGATGATGTCCCCGCGCTGCAATCCGGCCTGCTCCGCGGGGCTCCCGGGGGTGACCATTGTCACCAGCACCCGCCCCTCGGTCTCAGCGGTGTTTAAACCCAGCCACGGGCGCGAGGGCAAGCCGGAGCGACCAGAGCGCACCAGCGCCTGGAGAATCGGCTTCAGGAGATCGATGGGCACAAACATGTTGCAGGCCAGGCGGCCGACCCCGGGCAGGATGAAGGTGGTAACGATCGATCCGACTCCAACCAGCTTTCCTTCGCTGATGAGCGCGGCTCCTCCGAAATCGGGATAAGCGGGCGCCGTATAGACGGCGCTGTCCAGAAGATACTCCCAGTATCCCACGAACTCTCCCCGCGAGATCACGTGGACGGGCTGGGCTTTGTTGTCGAACCCTCCGACCTGCAAGCTATCTCCCACCTCCACCCGGGAAGATTCGCCGAGCTGCATGGGCTGTAGTCCGGCCACGGAGCGGGTCCGGACCAGCCCGAACCCAGTGTCCCCATCGTATCCCACGAAGTCGGCCTGGAAAGTCCCCGTGGCCGTCTGCACCTCGATTCTGTCTGCTTCGACGATCAGGTAGCCGATGGTCAGGATGAGACCGCTGGAGTCGATGAGAATTCCGTTGCCCTCTCGCTGGGTTCCCAGAGTGCGGGCAGTAGTCGCTTCCTCCGAAACGGTGGCCCGCACCCGCACAAGCGCCCGCATGGCTTCTTCCACATCCTGGGCCTCCAGCAGAGGACTCCCCGGGGCCCATATCAAAAGGAGGGCGGCCAAGGCTGCCCCAAAAACTGGTCTCCCGGTGCTTTTCACGAATCACCTCCGGCCTCGCACAGGCATCACGCGCAGCTCAGGTGATGATGAGGCGTCAGGTCAAATATACTTACGGAGAGCGCCCTTCGGCTCACCAGCTGAAGGCGCGCTGCGAGCCAGACAGCGGGCGCAAGAAAGCGGCCAAGCGCTACACGCAGTTCGACTACCGCACGCATAACAGTTAGAGCCGCGGCAGTGGATGCCATCTACCTCCTCATAGCAGCCTGTCTTCTTGATCACGTGCGAAAATTTGACCCACTTTGATGAACCCGCCATCAGCAAAAATGACGTATTTTTTAGAGTCGGAAGTTGCGTGCAGTCCGACAAGCTCTTTGGCATCTGGGCGGGGCTCGCGGTGGACAACACCGCCGAGGCCGTGGCCACGGGCGCGATCTATTCCAAGGCCGCCCTCGCCTACACCACGCTTGCAAAGCTCTGCCGCAACGCCCTGATGGGGTTCGTGATCCTCGGGTTCGCCGTGTACTACGCGCGGCGCGGGATGGCCCGGCAGGTGACTCACAAGGGCAGGTTCCTCTGGCAGAAGTTTCCCAAGTTCGTTCTGGGGTTCCTTGGGCTTTCGGTGATCTTCAGCGTTCTGTTCGCGCTGTTTCCCGGAAAGGACGCCCACGCGTACCTCGCGGGACGAGTCGGTGCAATGCGCAATCTCTCCGAGTGGGCCTTTCAGCTCACCTTCGTCGGGGTGGGACTTCGCACGAGCTTCCGCGACATGGTGCGCACGGGAGTGAAGCCGCTCATCGTGGGGGTGGCAGCGGAAACCGCGGTGGCGGGGTTCACCCTGCTCATGGTGTTCGCGGCCGCGGGTTTCCTGCCGAGCCTGTAGGCAG
>JBEKXR010000246.1:0-5987 GCA_049511935.1 Spirochaetia bacterium
GCTGAGCGGTGCCGAGGAGGATTTCCGCGCCTTGCAGATCCTCGCGGCTGGCCATCCCGTTGTCGACCGAGACCTGCGCATTCTTCAGGCGCTCCGCCGCGTACTCCTCCTGCGCTTTTTTCTCCCTGAGATCCGCTTCCGCCTTCACCGCCGCATCGACTGCCCTGCGGACCGCCAGGCGGGTGAGCTTCTCCGCCTGCAGCAGGTCCTGGCCGGCCATCTCCGCGTCCTTCTCCGCCTGGCCAATCCGAGCCGCGGATTGCATGCCGTCGAACACGCTCATCTTGACGCCGAGGGTGATGACCAGGTCCAGGTTCCAGGTGTCGTTGTTCCACTGCCAGCCCGAATAGGGGAGGTCCTCCTGGCCGGTCACGCCCAAACTGACGTCCAGCGAGACGTCCGGGCGGAGGATCGATCCGCCTTTTTCGATGGCGAGCTTCTTCAGCGCCTGTCCCTGTCTGTTGCGGGAGGCCGCAAGCTCGGTGGAGGCGTTCCGTGCCCGGATACGCAGCGCCTGCTCATCGAGCGGAGGCGCCGCGTCCGGGAGACAGCTCGCCAGCTCGATGCCCGACGTGTCCAGGCCGGTGAGCACGCCCAGGCTCTCCAGGGCGGTGGCCTTGCTCTGTCCCGCCTCGCTGCGGCGTGCCTCGATCTGCGCGCGGCGGGACTGCGCCTCCAGAACCGCCTCGCGTGTAAGGGTGCCCTGGTCCAGGGCGGTCTGCCTGTCAGCGACGATCTGCGCCGCGGAGTCCGCGATCCGGCGCAGCACCGTCTCTGATTGCCCGGCCAGCAGCGCGCTGAAGTAAGCCCGACGCACTTCGCGCTCGATGTCCCTGCGTTGAGACACCAGGTCCGTCCCCGCCGATTCCGCCTGCAGGGCCGCGGCATCGACTGAATTGCGGATCTTTCCCCACGTGTACAGCGGCTGGGAAAGAGAAGCGGCGATTGAGAAGTAGTCGTGCAGCTGGGCCCCGACCGTGATGTCCTGAAGGGGCACGCGAAATGGGATGAGGGGCGGGCCTCCCAGGCTGCCGGCCTTCACCGTGTAGCCGGTCGGCGGATTCACCAGGTAGGAGCCGGAGGCCTGGAAATCGACATGGGGCCATGCCTTGGCGCCCGCCTCGTTCACGGCGAGACGTGACTTCTGCATGGCGAGCTCCCGGATGCGGATTGCCTCGGAGGACGACTGCGCGAGCCGTGATGCCTCCTCGATCGTAAGAGCCGGCGCGGCCTGGGACATCGCAGGTGGCGCCGCCCCGCAAAGGGCGATGCAGGCAAGGGCGATGCACGCAGGGCCGTGCGCGCCGCAGAGACGCATCTCAGCCCCCCGCCACCATGCGGATGATCGTTTCCTTCAGCAGGTCGATCTCCCGGTCCACGTTCGCCGGCTCGGTGAGGGCCGCGGAGAAGAGCACGCCGATCACCGTCACCCGGATGAGGAATCGCTGCTGGGCAAAATCCGCGGTCAGGCGGGGGGCGCTTTCGGGCCGCTCGGCGAACAGGCGGTCCAGGAGCCGGCACAGCTCGAGGAGACTCTGCTGGAGGATCCTCATCTGGGTGGACTCGAAGAGCATCCCCCGGAGGAGGGGAAGGGATTGCTTGAGGTTGCGAAAGCCGATCTCGATCACCTGCCGCACCCGGGCGTCGGCCGGCTCCTGCGATGCGGCGATTTCCCTGATCTGCTGGAGGAATCGGTTCCACCCCTCCTGGGCGGTGGCGCGGAAGAGGTCACGCTTGTCGCTGAAGTAGGTGTAGATGGTCCCCGAGGAGATCCCCGCCCTCTCGGCGATATCCTTGATGACGGTCGCTTCGTAGCCCACGTCGCCGAACACGGCAAAGGCGGCCTCGATGATCTGTGCGGGCTTTTCCTTGTCTCTGGTTCTTGCCATGATGCCTTCCTGTTTCGCTCTTTGATAATGACTGAAGGTTCAATTAATATACCCCCACGAAGGGGATCGCTGCAAGACCTGGCGTTCCCGATGGACCCGGTGTACGGCGGCCTCCTCAACGCAGGGCATTCGGAAGTGAGAAGCGTTTCGACCGATCGAAAAAGAGAATTGCTTTCAGGCGCCGGAGGTTTCCGGTATACTGCGACTTCTGATGAAGAACGCGGGATTCCTCTGCTGCTACCTGGTGTTCGTGACCTCGGCGAACATCCTCCTCAAGCTCTCCGCGGACGCGCACGACACATGGCTCTTCCTCACCACGCTGACTGCCGGCAACCTCGCGGGTTTCGTCGGGGTGCTCGCCTACACCGGCCTCCTGCGCACCCTGCCGCTGCACGTCGCTTTCCCGCTCAGCCGCGGACTGGTCGTGATCAGCGTGCAGCTGGTCGCGGCGCTGATCGTTTTTCATGAATCTTTCCGATTCACCGAGGCTGCGGGTGCGGCGCTGGTCACGGCAGGGATCATCCTCGTCGGAGTTTCGGCGCCGAAGCATCGGGAGCCGACGAAGAATGATGCGGGGCACGGGGAGTCGGCCGCATGAGGACCTTTCTCCTGCTCATCGCCGACGTGACGGCAAACACGGGCGCCAATATCTGCCTGAAGCGATCCGCCGAAAACCGCACCCTGAAGCTGTTCATCACCTGGCAGGTGGCGGGAAACCTCGCGGCTTTCCTCGGAGTGCTTGCCTATACCGCCTTGCTGCGCGGGATGTCCCTGCACCTGGCCTACCCTCTCACCGAGGGGCTCACGGCCATCGGCGTGCAGCTCATCGGCTGCATGATCGTGTTCAAGGAACGAATTCCGCCGCTGGCCCTGGCAGGGACGGGATTGATCCTCTCCGGTATGGTGCTCTTCAGTTTTTGAAAGAAAGGGAGTGACGCATGGCCGACACCAGACGATTCATCGAAGAGCTGCATCGCGCCTGGAGGGATGAGAAAGGGGCTGCACTCACGTACGCGGCGGCGGCGGCGAAGGAAACGGACGCGCGCCGTCGCGACATATTCCTGAGGATGGCCGCGGAGGAGGAGAAGCACGCGGAACGCTGGGAGGCGCGGCTGCGCGAGCTGGGCGAAGCCCCCGGCGAGTATTCCGAAACCGAGACCGAGGTGCGGAAACGCCAGGGCCTGGTGGCAAAGGATCCAGTGACCATCGCCTCCACCATGGCCGCGGCAGAAGGAAGCGCGGACGGCGCCTACGAGGTGCTCGCGTCCCTGGCGCCGACGGACGGGGACCGCCAGGCATTCGCCGATGCGGGCCGGGCGGAGCGGGCGCACGACCGCGTGCTGAAGGACATGGCCTCGCTCAGCGAGGCTCCCCGCAGCGCCCTTGACCGGATCCTCGGCCGGGAGCGTCACGTCAGGGGTGGTGGATGGATCGGCCAGGCCGTCTACGGCCTGAACGACGGCCTCGGCGCGGCCTTCGGGGTGGTGAGCGGCGTTGCCGGGGCCACGCACGTGAACAGCTCCTTCGTCCTGCTGAGCGGCTTCGCTTCCATGGTAGCCTCCGCCCTGTCGATGGGGAGCGGCGCCTATCTTGCCGTGAAATCCGAGAGGGAAATGCACGAGGCGGAGCTCGGCCGGGAACGCAAGGAAATCAAGGACCATCCCGAGGAAGAGCAGGAGGAGCTCTCCCTGTTCTACCAGCTGAAGGGTTTCAGCGAGGCAGAGGCGAACGCCATGGCGGCGCGGATGGCCGAAAACCCCGAGGAGATGCTGCGCACCCTCGCCCACGAGGAGCTGGGGCTCTCCGAGCAGGCCTTCGCGAATCCCTGGCGCTCGGCGGCGAGCGCAACGGTGGCCACCGCGGTGGGAGCCGCGGTCCCCGTGCTCCCCTACCTGTTCATCGGGGGGATCGCGGCGCTCGTGACCTCCTTCGTCATCAGCACCCTCGCCCACTTCGCGGTGGGTGCGGCCAAGGTGGTCGTGACGGGCCGTTCGTGGTGGAAGAGCGGGATGGAGATGATGGTGATCGGGCTCGCCGAGGCGGCGGTCACCTACGGCATCGGGATCCTCGTCTCGCCCCTGCTGGGGCATTGAAACGGGAGACCGGAATCCTTGACCGAGCTGGCGATCCGTGCCAGAGAAAGACAGAGGTGAGACATGGCGGTCAGGCACAGCCTGGGAGAAAAGGTTCGCTCGATCCGCGAATCTCGCAGCATGACGGGTGAGCAGCTTGCCGAACGCGCCGACCTGGCACCCGAGCTCGTGGCGCAGATCGAATCCGGCTCCCTCATCCCCTCTCTCAGTCCCCTGATCCGGATCGCCCGGGCGCTGGGCGTGCGCCTGGGCACTTTCCTCGACGACGAGGAGCACGTGGGTCCTGTTGTCTCCCGCGTCGGGGAGCACGAACGGGTGGTCCGCTTTTCCGGCAGGGAGCGCTCCTCCCGCAGCGACCTCGATTTCTTCTCCCTGGCGGCGAACAAGGCGGGGCGGCACATGGAGCCCTTCCTCATCGATATCCATCCCCTCTCCGCCCAGGCAGCGCGGGCGGCGGCTCACGAGGGGGAGGAGTTCATCTACGTGCTCTCGGGCGAGGTGGAGGTCACCTACGGCAAGGATCTCTACCGCATGAAGGCCGGGGACAGCATCTACTACGACAGCATCGTGCCGCACCACGTGCACAGCGCCGGTGACCAGGAGGCGCGCGTGGTGGCGGTGGTATACGCGCCATGATGACGTGCGCGATTTCTGCCGGGGGAAGATCTCCCGGTTCAAGATCCCGAAGTACGTGTTCTTCGTGGAATCCTCTCCCATGACGGCAAGCGGCAAGATCCAGAAGTTCAAGCTGTGCGAAAACGCTCCTGTGATCCTCAGGGAGCGGGGCGTAGAGTTCGTGTAGTCGGCTTCAGAACTTCAGCACGTTCAGGAGAGCGGTGGTCATCCACGGCACGTACGTGATGATCAGCACCGAGGCGAGCATCACGAGCTGGAACGGGATCACGTCCCGGTAGATCCTCACGATCGGCTTTTCGAACCTGTAGGAGGCGAGGAACAGGTTCAGACCGAGGGGAGGAGTGAGGTACCCGAGCTCCAGGTTGGCCAGGAAGATGATGCCCAGGTGGACGGGATTGATTCCGTACGCCACGCCCAGCGGCGCGATCAGCGGCACCACGATCGTGATCGCGGAAAAGATATCGATGAAGAATCCCTTGATGATCAGGATCAGGTTCAGCAGGAGCAGGAACACGTAGGGTGAGACCACGTGCGCCCGAAGCCAGAGCGCGAGCTGCGTGGGGATCTGCGCATCCACGATGTAGTAGGAAAAGCCGCTCGCGGTGGCCAGGATCACGAGGATTCCGCCGAGAATCACCACGCTCTTCAGAAAGACACCGGGGAGCTGTCGCAGCTTCAGGTCTCTGTGGACCACGACCTCCAGCACGATCGCGTAGATGACCGCCACGGCGCCGGTTTCCACCAGGGTCGTGATCCCTTTGAGGAAGAGCACGAGGATGAGAATAGGCAGGAGGATTTCGCCCAGCGCCTTCCACAGCGCGGGAAGCGCCTCGCGCGGATCGAAGGCGGTGCGCGGAACCCGGTCCCTGCGCGCCCTCCACACCCCGATCGCCGCGATGCTCAGGATCATGAACGCACCGGGGAGAATGCCACCGACGAACATGTGCTTGATGTTCGTCATGGAGACCACCCCGTAGAGGATCACCGGCAGGCTCGGGGGAAACAGAAGCCCGATGCTTCCGGAGGCGGTGAGCAGGCCCCTGCCGAAGCTTTCATCGTACCCGCTGTCCTTGAGGATGAACAGGAGCAGGGCCCCTACCGCGATGATCGTGACCCCCGATGCGCCGGTGAAGGTCGTGAGGAAGGCGCAGATGAGGATGCTCATGAAGGCAAGTCCGCCCGGGAGCCACCCGAAGAGGGTGCGGAACAGGCGCACCAGCCGCTCGCCCGACTTGCTCTCCGAAATGATGTAGCCGGCGAGCGTGAACAGGGGAATCGACGGGATCACGTCTCCCGTGAGCATCGTGTACGCCTGGTTGGCGGCCGACTCGAGGGCTCCTCCCGAGTGGAGGAACAAAAGCAGTGCCAG
>JBEKXR010000247.1:0-5964 GCA_049511935.1 Spirochaetia bacterium
GAATTATCCATGAACGGAGAGAAACTGAACACGGACAAGGTCATCCCGATCCTCGAGAAGGAAGGAATCGACATCAGATCTTTGGATATCTCGCAATCCTTTGAGGAGAAGACCGTGCGCATGAGGATCGTCGTGCAGGTCCTGGAGGAGATCGACTGGAAGAGCCTGTACAAGAAGCTTGGAGACCTCGAAGGACATATCGAAGATCAGCCTCGATCAGAAGATCCGAGCCCCGCCGGACATCCCTCGGTTTCCTGAAGGGCGGGGTAGTCCCGGACACGGAAGCGGCGCGAAGCCGTTTCGCCGGTCCCTTGCCGAGGTCTTGCCGCATGCGGCGGAGAAGTCGGTCGCCGTGCTCATTGAAGCGACGAATCGATATGAATCTTCGGTCGCGAATACGATCGAAGAGGCTGCCGCGTGCCTCCAGCCCTATGGCGCCGCGTACGCGCAACTCCTCCCGGATACGTTCCACATGAATATCGAAGAGGCGAATATGTTCGCGAGCCTGGACCGTCATCGTGAGCGTTTTCGCTCCTTTCACCTCTCGGACAACACCAGATTCTTCCCCGGGTTCGGCGCGATAGATTTCGACAGGATCCTTCGGTTTTTGATGGAGATAGGCTATCGCGGACAGCTCGCCATTGAAGGCAATGTCCGCGCCGACATTGAAGGCGAGCTCCGCGCGTGCGTTGCGCGGCTCGCGCCGCTGCTGGAGATGCAGGACGGCTGATGCCGGCCGCTGCCCACTCGATCTCCGCAACTATTACCGGCCGGTGCCCGTCGAGGGAGAGGCGGGCTGCCATCCGGATCTACACGGCGCGCGTGGTAGCCGCTCTGGGTGTAGATGACGCTTCCGTTGCCGAGCTCGTTCTTGTTCAGCAGTCCCGACGGAGGTGGATCCGACGAAGAAAGTGCCCTCCACCTCCGCGAACACTGCGCGGGGGAGCCCCGCCTCGGCCCAGAGCTCCAAGATCCGCACGGAGGTGCGCGGGACGAAGCTTGCCGCCTTGACTCTGTCCGTGAGTTGCGCCACTCATCTCCGTCCCAGTACTTCAATGTCTTGGACTCGACCGTTGTCATCAGATCGATCCTCCTTGCTTTCCAGTGTCAAAGGCACTCATCACGCCCTGCTGGTTCAATTCGGTGCTGGGGTGTATTATTGCACCGCCGCGAGAGGGGTCAATGCATGATCGAGAAGAAACGTTTCGCCTTGAACAGGATCGCCTGCCCGTCGCTGGATCTGGAGGATTTCTTCAGGTTCACGACCGATCTCGGCCTGTCGAAGGTGGAAATCCGAAACGACCTTCCGGGGGGTGCGGTGATCGACGGCGTGCCGCCCGCGAAGGCCGTGGAGCTGGCACAGCGGCACGGAATCAGGATCCTCAGCATCAACGCCCTGCAGAAGTTCAACTTGAAGGCCGTACAGGCGAAGAACCAGGCCGATCTGGAGAAGCTCCTCGAGCTTGCATCCGCGCTGCATTGCACAGCGATCGTGATGTGTCCCAACAACGACACGCAGGACCACCGGGACGCCCGAACCCGGGTGGAAGAAACGGTCGCCGCGCTGAAGGCATTCGGTCCCTCCTTCACGAAACGGGGCATCCAGGGCTGGGTCGAACCCCTGGGGTTCGCCGAATCCTCCCTCGCGTCCATCGTCGTGGCAGGGGAGACAATAAAACGCTCGGGATTCGACTGCTACCGCATCGTCTACGACACCTTCCACCACTACCTCGGTCCTGACACGGAGGGTGACATCGACGGCGCTTTTGCCTCGCTGCAGGCCGGGCTCATTCATGTCTCGGGAGTCGAGGCTTCGATTCCCAGGGAGAAATGCCGGGATGAGCACCGGGTGCTCCTCTCCCCGGCTGACCGGATGGGAAGCAGGGAGCAGATAGCCAGGATGGTGACCCACGGTTATATGGGAGACATCTCCTTCGAACCCTTCTCTCCCGAGGTCCAGCGCATGAGGCGGTCGGAGCTGGCCGCTGCCGTGAAGAGCAGCATCGAATACCTGCGCGCGTGAGCCATGGCGCCGGCGGGAATCCGGCCTATCCCTTGATGGCTCCGAAAGACATCCCGCGGACCAGGTATCTCTGCACTGAGAACGCAAAGATCAGCACGGGGACCATCGTGATCGCGCCCGCCGCACCCATCTGTCCCCAGAGGATCTGGTACTGGGTGACCTGGGACGAGACGAGGATGGGCAGAGTGGCGGAGGCGCTGGTCTGGGTGAGGATCAACGCAAAGAGAAACTCCTGCCAGGAGAGAATGATGGTGAAGATGGCCGTCGCGGCGATACCCGGAACGACGAGCGGGAGCGAGATGCTGCGGAAGGCGCGCATCCTCGAGCAGCCGTCCACCATCGCCACCTCCTCCAGGTCCTTCGGGACCTCCACGAAGAAACCGCGCATCATCCATACGACGAAGGGTATGTTGAACGCCGTGTATGCGATCACGAGACCTAAGCGTGTGTTGACGAGCCCAAGGAAGCGCATGAGCTGGAAAAGGGGAATGACCGTCACGATGGGCGGAAACATCCTCGTCGAGAGGATCCAGAACGACACTCGGCCCGACCACTTCCCAGGCAGCCGGAACCGGGCGAGAGAGTAGGCGGCGAGGGTGCCGATCAGGATCGCGACAGCCGCCGTTGAGATCGCGACGATCATGCTGTTCAGCAGGTACGCAAGCAGACCGTAGGTCCAGAGATCCACGTACCGGCTGTCGGTCGGGTGCTGGGGAACGAGGATCGGCGGAATCGCGAAGATGTCGACGTCATTCTTGATGGAGGTGCTGACCACCCAGATGACGGGGAAGACGACGATGACAGCCGAGACCAGGAGAACGATGTATCGCACCACTTTCCAGGTCATTGTGTGAATACCTCCTCCGCCTGGAGGCGGCTGATGAAGAAGTTGCTGATGACCGTCGTCAGGATGAGAAGGATGAAGGACATTGCCGTGGCGTAACCGACATTAAAAAAGCGGAATCCAACCTGATACACGTACAGGCTGAGGGTCTCCGTCGCGTTCGCCGGGCCCCCTCCCGTCATTACGAAAACCTGGTCGAAGATACGCAGTGTGTCCATGAGGCGCAGGAGCAGGGCAATGAGCACCGCCGGGGTCAGGAGGGGGAAGGTGATGTGGCGAAACTCCTGGAACCACGTGGCGCCGTCCACCTTGGCGGCTTCGTAGGGGTCGGTGGGGATGGATTGCATGCCCGCCAGGAGAATGAGAAACATGAAGGGTGTCCATTCCCAGATGTCGACGAGAATGAGCGAGAAGAGCGCGGTCGCGGGCCCCGCCTCCCAGAGCATCCCCTTGATTCCCACCAGCGCCAGCAGCCAGTTGGACACTCCGTACTGTTGCATGTAGATGATCTTGAAAACGATCGCCACGACGATCGGCGGCAGCATCATGGGCGTGAGGAATATGGTGCGAAAGACATTGCGGGCAAGAAATTTCTCCGTGAGGATGAGCGCAAAGGCCATTCCCAGGACGAACTCAACGATCACCCCGGCGCCCGTATAGATCGCCGTGTTCTTCAAGGCATTCCAGAAGAGCTGGTCCCTGAAGATGTTGATGAAGTTGCCGAGGCCGACGAAACTGCGCGCGCCCGTTCGAACGTTGACCGTCTGCAGCGCAGCCGCAACGGCAAAGACCAAAGGGTAGATGGTCAACACGAGCAGAAGGACAATTGTCGGGGCGAGCAGGAGATACTTGAGGGTCTCGTCGGTCAGGGCAAATCTCTGCCTCAACGCCATACTCCCCCATCAAGCCGGAAGTCGAAGACACCGGGCGGCGCGAGAGCCGCCCGGTGTGGTGATGATCTTGAGGTCCGTCAGCCTACTTGATGTAGCCGGCTTTCTTCATGAGCGCCGTGATGTCCGTCTGGGCGCCTGCAAGAGCGTCCTGCGGGGTCATCGTTCCGGCAACGACCTTGGAGAGGTAGATGCCGAAGGTGTTCTCAACCTCGTTCCAGTTCGCGATGCGCGGCCGCGGAGTGGAGTTGCTGATCGCTTGCAGGAGCGTCGGGAAGTAACTTAGCTTGGACATTGCAAGGAGCTGCGGGTCGGTGAATACGGACTTCCGCGTTGGCGGGTTGCCGAAGTCCGTCACCCCTCCCTTCTGCCCTTCCACCGAGGTGGCCGACTCGAGGAAGTCGAACGCGGCCTGCTTGTTCTTCGAGGCGGCCGGAATCGCCGCGAGCCAGTGCCCGATTTCGGAGGACCCGACGGTCGCCGAGGACGGGATCGGCGCGTAGCCGATCTTCCCGACGACCTTGGATTTCGTCGAATCCTCGAAATCAGCGGCGAACGCAGGCCAGTTGATCATCATTGCGGCGTTCCCTTCCAGCTCAAACGTGGCAAGCTGCTGCGCATCGAAGCTGGCCGAACCAGGGGGCGCGATCGAGACGAGCTGCGTGAGGAACTTCACGGCCGCCAGCGCCTGAGGCGTGTCCAGCGTGACCTTCGTGAAGTCGGCGTTGAACATGTTTGCCCCGAAGCTCCAGAGGATCGGCATGAAATCCGCGACAACGGGGTTGCCTTGCGTTCCGCGCAGGACGTAGCCGAACATCGTGCCTCCGCCGGAGTCTGAGACCTTCTTACCGACGGTGTAGACGTCATCCCACGTGCGGGGACCGTTCGGCATTCCGTACTGGGCCAGGATATCCTTTCGATAGAAGAACATCTGGGCGTTTCCGACCGCCGGGAACGCGTAAATGAGACCTGTCGCGTACGGGTACTTGCAGACGGCAGTCGACTTGTCGATGAAATCGGAGGAGAGCCCCCCCTGCCCGATCGCGACGAAATAGGGCGTCAGGTTGGTCAGCCACTTGTTCTCCGCGAACTGTGTAAACCAGGGGTCATCGAGCAGAACAATGTCATAGAGTCCGGTTTTCTGCGAAAGGTCGAGGACTTCCTTCTCGTAGATGTTCGAGTAGGGCGCAGCGACGACCTCAACCTTGATCCCCTTCATCTGCCCCCACTGGCGCAGCGCCTGCGCGATGCCGTTGCCCTCGGGAGCATTGTTTGTTGCGAGCACGAGCTTGCCCGTGCCACCTCCGCCGCCCGCCTGCTCGCCGCCGCCACTCGCAAATGCGACGCCGACCAGCGCGAGGCTGAAGACCAGCACGATGAGATATCGTAGCGATCTTTTCATACTACACTCCTCTCTTTGTCTGGAAATTGCCCGAAATGCCCTTGGCATTTCCCTCTTCGCGTGCCGTGAAATTTTCCTCGCTCCTGACATTTTGACGGTGGGTTCCCCCTCACCTCCTTTCCGCCGGGCAGGACGGCTGGGTGGATGTGGCGTCGAGAGCCGTTGACGCTCCAAAGTTGCGCCTCCAATTTCAGGGAGCCGACAGGATGGACGCCGTCAATCGCGCAGGCCGACGCGCCGCAAAGATTCACCCAGATGCGCGCGGCAACCGCCCTTCGAAAGGCCGACGCGCGTGCCTCTGCGCTTGCATGAAGCCTGAGTCGATGAACAGACTTGCCTTCTTCATGACGGTTCTGAATGGCGCGCGTGCTCCATGGAAAGCCCCGAACGCTTTCAACACATTTTGCTCCTCTTGGATTGAAGCCGGCCTGAATGGGCTCGGGTGATTCCCCGCTGCATCTCCCAGCCGCCCTCGGGGGGGCCGCTTCGGAAACCGAGATTTTCAGCCAACAGCGGAGCCAGTTGGGGAAGAAGATTGCCCTTCGTACGCAACCTCCCGTCTCCTTCGATAGACCGCGAGCACTGCAAACGCTTGCATCAAACTTCTCCAAGCCGCCCCTGCCCTCTCGTCTAATGTAGGTATTAAGTAAATGGTTCTGAAGCTGATTGTCAAGAAAAAACCACACCTGCCGGGGCCGCGGGATCACCTTGTGCCGATGCTCGCCCCCCGAGCTTCTCTCCTGCTCGTTTTCGCTAGAACCTCCTCGCTCATGCATCAGGGTTGGGAATCACCTGGTCCCTGATA
>JBEKXR010000248.1:0-5949 GCA_049511935.1 Spirochaetia bacterium
CTGGACTATTCCTTCTACATGGCGCACGAGACGGGGGACCTCGTCTCCCGGACCACGAATGACCTCGACAATGTGCGCACCCTCCTGGGCCCGGGAATCATGTATATCCCAAACTCTCTCAGCATGTTCGGACTCTTCTTTCCCGTGCTCTTCCGGCTGAACCCGCTGCTCATGGCGGTCGTCACGGGGGTGATGGCGGGCGTCATCACCCTTATCTTCGTCGTGCTGCCCCGGCTGCAGCCGTACTTCCAGAGGATCCAGGAGTCCACGGGCGCCATCAACAGCCGCGTGTGGCAGGTCGTGTCCGGCATCACCACCGTGAAGCTGCACACAATGGAAGCGGAGGAGGAGAACAGGTTTGCCGCCCTCAACCGCGACTTCCTCGGCCGCAACATGGCCACGGTGAAGATCCAGGAGTTCCTCTGGCCCACCTTCATCTTCGTTTTCTCGCTCACGCAGCTGGCCGTGATACTCGTCGGAGGCCGGCAGGTGATCTCGGGCGCGATGAGCCTGGGGCAGCTTCTGCAGTTCAACGTCATGATCACGACGCTCACTTTCCCGGTGCTCTCCATGGGCTGGATCATGTCGCTGATCCAGCAGGGGATCAGCGCGATGGGCAGGATCAACGCGATCCTGCAGGGCCCCGTGGAGCGCCGCACGGGCTGGACCCGAATCGGAAACGAGGGAATTGACTTCAACGTCCAGGGACTGCGCTACGCCTACCCGGGTCACGACACGCGCAGCCTGGACGGAATCAGCATGTCCATCGGCCCGGGTGAGTTCGTCGGGATCACCGGTACGATCGGCAGCGGCAAGTCCACGCTCGTGAACGTTCTCACGGGCCTCCTGCGGCCCCCGCGGGGATCCGTGTTCGTCGGCGGCACGGACATCCGTGACATCGAGCCTGCCTCCCTCTTCTCGAAAATCAGCATCGTGTCGCAGTCGCCGTTCCTCTTTTCGCGAACTCTCGCCCAGAACATCGCGATGGGGCGCGACGGCGGGAGCGAGGCCGAGGTGGCCGAAGCGGCAGAGCTCGCCGGGCTCGCGGGCGACGTCGCCTCGTTCCCCGAAGGGTACTCCCAGGTGATAGGGGAACGGGGGATCACGCTCTCGGGCGGTCAGAAACAGAGGACCGCGATCGCCCGTGCACTGATGAAGGACTGCCCTGTGGTGATCCTCGACGATTCCCTCTCCAGCGTGGATGCGCGCACCGAGTCCACGATCATCGACAACCTGAGGCGTCTCCGCGGCCGCAAGACCCTCATCATCGTCTCGCACCGGATTTCTCCGTTGAAGGACGCGGACCGCATCTACGTCCTTCACGAGGGAAAAGTGGCGGAGCAGGGCTCGCACGCAGAGCTCGTCACGAAGGGCGGCCTGTACGAGCGGCTGGTGCGCTACCAGCAGATGGAGAAGAGCCTCGCGAAGCCGGGGGCCGCGGAATGACGGCGGGACCTGACACGAAGATATTAGTGAGGCTCCTGCCCTACGTCCGCCGCTACGCGTGGCTGGGAATCGGCGCCCTGGCCTGCCTGGTGATCGTCGACGCGGCGAGCGTCCTCCAACCCTACCTCGTGAAACATGCCATCGACACGGACGTCGTCGGAAAGGACCTTGCGGGGCTTGGCCGCACGGGCATCCTCCTGGTGCTCGTGACGCTGGCGGTATACGGGTTCTCGGTGCTCTCGGGCTACGGCATCCAGTACCTCGGTCAGCGGCTCCTCCTCGACCTGAGGATGGATCTCTTCCGCAAGGTCCTCGGGCTCTCCAACGACTACTTCGACCGAACCCCGGTCGGCACGACCCTCACCAACCTGTCGAACGACCTGGAGGCCCTGCGGGAGTTCATCGCCGAAGGGATCGTGAGCACGGCGGGAGACCTCCTGAAGGTCGCCCTCATCCTGGTGGCCATGCTCCTCATCAACTTCACTCTCGCGCTGGTGGCGTTTATCGTGATCCCGCTTTTCGTGACGGCCACTCTGCTTTTCCGCGCGCGCATCCGATCAGGATTCCGGGAGGTGAGAAAGGCGAACGGCGAGATCAACGTCGCCTTGAGCGAGACGATCTCGGGCGTCCGCGAGATCCACCAGTTCGGCTACGAGGAGCAGAGCAGGAAATCGTTCGCGGGGAACAACACCCATTATCTCAACGCGTACCTGAAGGTCGTCAACGCATATGCGCTGTTCTTCCCGGCAATTGAGATCGTCACCAATGCGAGCATGATCCTCACCCTCCTTTTCGCGCACTTCTGGGTGGGCACCAACCTGCAGATCGGGGAGATCTTCGCCTTCTTCGCCTACATCAACATGTTCTTCTGGCCGCTTCGACAGCTCGCGGAGAAGTTCAACCTCCTCCAGTCCGCCCGTGCCGCCTGCGAGAGGATCTTCGCCCTGGCCGATGAGAAGGTGACCATCGTCTCCCCGACGGACACGCACGGGCGCCCCCTCGCGTCTCCCGCCGAGCTGGTCTTCGAGAACGTCCGTTTCCACTACGCGCCGGACTCTCCCGTCCTGCGCGGCATCTCCTTCCGCGTCGCCCCGGGGGAGAAGGTGGCGATCGTCGGGCCGACAGGCAGCGGGAAAACGACTCTCATCAGCCTCGTGACGCGTCTGTACGACGTGAGGGAAGGCCGGATACTTCTGGACGGGGTGGACGTCCGCGAGATTCCACTCGAACAGCTCCGCCGGGCGGTGGCCACGGTGCCCCAGGATGTCTTTCTCTTCACGGGCACGGTGGCGGAGAACATCTCCCTTCACAACCCGTCGGCGGACTGGCGCGTGGTGGAACACGCGGCGCAGGAGGTGCGCGCAAACAGGTTCATCACGAAGCTGCCGCGCGGATACGCCGAAGAGGTCGGGGAGGAGGGACGGCGGCTTTCGGAGGGCCAGAGACAGCTGCTCGGACTCTCGCGGGCCTTCGCGCGGGATCCCGGGCTCGTGATCCTCGACGAGGCCACGTCAAATATCGACTCGGAGACAGAGCACCTGATCGGCGAAGGCATCCAGCGGCTGCTCGCCCGCCGCACCGCCCTGATCATCGCGCACCGGCTCTCCACGATACAGTCGGCGGACCGGATCCTCGTCCTGCTCGGTGGAGAGATCGTCCAGGAAGGCCGGCACGACGAGCTGATCACCCGGGACGGGTTGTATCGGCAGCTCTACGAGATGCAATCGCTCCTGCTGGCGAAATAGGGGACGTTTTCCTCTGCGTCGCGGAGCGCGCAGGCCGGACCCAGGCTTTATCATATCGACGTGTGCTTGCCGCATTTCAGAATCGGAGACCTCCCTGCCTTGGATCACAAGATCGCGCGTTTCCCCTGCTTTCTCAAGCTTCTTCTGCCGGTCTTTCTGCCATCTCCGCGTCGGCTCCATGGAGCTTCGCTACTGCACAATAGAGCACACGGTTGTGTGCGTGCTCGGTTTCGACGAAGATAGAGGCGAACGAGACTTGGGAGAATGAGTACCGATGAAGCGATAGCGCCAACCGCGGCCGAGGTCAATATCACTGCCCACAGTTGCATCACTGTACCCCGTGCCTCTCTATAAACTTCGCCGCGACTAACCGCGTGCCATCGCAATAGATGCGGAATCGCGCCGTCACTGCTCCAAAAAAATGACCCGTAGGATTTTCAACCATGGCGACCCGTTCATAGCCCTTCCTCCCGGCACCTGCGTGCGGATTTCTCGCATGCGATGCCGCGATAAGGGCACGAACTACTCGAACATGCTGCCGGTTTCTCAAACCGCGCCGTGCTGCATCGAAGGTGAAGGCGCTTGCGACCATGAGTCCTGCCTTGCTGACAACATGCAGTGGCAATGAAGCGGGAATACATCCCGCCCCTTCCGCGCGGGCTTTCAAGGCGGGGAGGGTGTCTCCCTCGCGCCCTCACAGTTCGAAGCAGGCTTCGCGTCCACCTCGCACGGTCCGGCGGAGGTGGAAGCCACGCTGCAGGCCGCGGAAATTGCCTTCGCCGGCCTGTTCTGAGCTACCGGGGATCTGCGAACGCAAGCAGGGCGAACACGAGAGGCATGTCGAGCACCGGAGGTACCTCACCGGCACCAGGCGTTCGTACGCGAGCGGCCGAAACACCGCTACCCGACAGCCACCAGCCTTCCGGCCAGTTTCTCGTACAGGTTTCTGTGCTCGCCCACGATCTGGCGACTTAAATCGAGGGCTTTTTCCATACCAGCGGTCTCCCGGCCACACCATTCCTTCAGGTCCTCGAGGTCAGCGACCGTCAGGTTTGGCGTAGAGCCGTCGAGCGCCGGATCGACGTTCCTCGGCACTGTCAGATCGACGATGAGGACGTTCCTCCCGGCATCGAAGAGGGGGGCGTGCTCCCTCGTCAGAACGAGGTGGGGACTGTCCGTGGCGCAGAGGATCACGTCGGATCGAGAGAGACTGCCTCGAAGGTCATCGAAGGTGCAGAGGGAGACTTTCCCGTCCCATGAGTCGGGCAGCTCCGGTCGCTTGATATGGTAACACCAGTCGCAGCCCTGACCCATGCGGACGAGCCGTTCAACGATCGTGGACCCGACGACGCCGGAGCCCAGCACGAGTATCCGCGCGCTTCCCAGGTCAGCGCGCTTCGCCTGCAGGTAGCTGATGCACAGGTCCTCGATTTCCAGATCCTTCAGGAAAGGTCCGGCTGTATTGCGGATCTCCTTGGATACGTGAAGCGCCGTGGAGACCCACTCCTGCATGATGCCGTGCGCCCAACCGGCGCGCACCGCGTACCCCAGGGACTCTTTCAGCTGGGAAACGATGTGATACTCCCCCGGCGATTGCGAGAAGAGGCCGGCGCTCATCATGGCGGCGTGCGCGAACGCATCATACTGGCGTTTCACGTAATACTCCTCCTGCCGGAGTTGGTCGAAACCCAGCACGCGCGCCAGAAGTCCCGTCATGTCGGCCTTGTCCGAAACTACGGCATGGAGCTCGATGCGGTTGCAAGTATTCAACAGAATGAACTCTTGGACACCGACGAGCTGAGTCAGCATCATTCCCGTCCACTCCATGCGTTGGCCGACCAGATGGTACGGCTCTCTCCTGTCGATCGAGAGATATTCGTGACTGGTGCCGATGACGAGAACGGAGGCCGAATCGGCGTGTTCGATGTGGCGTGACAGATTCTCCCTGATCAGGCGCGAGAGCCTGCTCGCGCGCCCGCCGGTGGACAGCGCGACCGTCAGATCGTCTTTCCGGAGTATCACCGGGATCGCGAAGTCTCCCGTCGCCCAGTTGCCGTCCGCCGAGGAGCAGAGGATGCCCCGCGAACGACTGCACTCGATGACACGGCGATTGAGGATTCGATCCTCCGAAGCGGCAAAGGCCAGAAAGATGCCATCGAGGTCGGAATCAGTGAACTCGCGCCGTAGGTAGGCGACGGCGCTTTTTTCGGGCAGCGTCTCGAAATCTTCGCACACCTCCGAGCTTGCGACTTTCACATCGGCACCGGCATCCAGGAGCAGTCGAACCTTGTCCAGCGCGACCCTGCCGCCGCCCACCACGAGGGCCTTTCGGCCATCGAGGAGCAGATTGACCGGAAAGACCCGCACTCTCGATGCTCCCGTTGTCGTGACCAGCCGCGCAGAAACCCGCCCCTTCTCTATCACTGGATCGCTCCCCCCGTGAGGTCTGGTGCGCGGGTGAATTGGAGTGTGTATTGCATTCAGACGGCCGCGGCAGCCCGTTCCGCTTTTTCGCCGGATGGCACGTACGGACAAGCCGGATCCTCCTGGTAGGGATCCTGGAACTCCGCGTACGCCCTGGATCTCGAACCGCCGCAGATCACCTTGTGTTCGCACACACCGCATCGCCCCTTGAGGTTCGCGGGGTTCCTCATCCCGACGAGCAGGGGGTGAGTCGTGTAGATCGACTTCAGATTGCCTTCTTTCACGTTTCCCAGGGACAGGGGCAGAAAACCGCTGGGGTAGACTTCACCGTCAT
>JBEKXR010000249.1:0-9698 GCA_049511935.1 Spirochaetia bacterium
GAGACCTCGGGCCTCTGGATCCCGAGCATCAGCGGCTCATTGGCCAGGTCTACCGCAACGCCCTGAAGCTTCTCGACATGATCAACCAGATGCTGGATTTCTCGAAGTTCGAAGCCCGCAAGATGCAGCTCCGTCTCAGGCACCTCGATATCGAAGAGCTGGCACGGGACATCGTGACGACATTTCAGGACGTCACGGAGCGCAAGGGCCTGAAGCTCCGCTATGTGACCGAAGGCGAGCTGCGGCCCGCGTATCTCGATGCGGAGAAGCTGGAACGGATTCTTACTAATCTCATTCGAAACGCCATTAAGTTCACGGAGAGCGGGTCCATCACGGTCCGGGCCGGCGCCTCTGCCGGGAATCGATGGATCGAAGTGAGAGATACCGGCATCGGCATTCCCTCGCAACATCTGGCGAACATCTTCAACAGGTTCCAGCAGGTCGATTCTTCGAGCACTCGAAGATATGAAGGCACGGGGCTGGGGCTTACCATAGTCAAAGAGTCGGTGGAGCTGATGCAGGGCAGCATAGACGTCCAAAGCGAGGAGAGAAGGGGCACGACGTTCCGAGTCGAGCTGCCCGGAAACCTGGACCAGCTTGCTCCGGATGCTTTCATTGACAGACGGAAGGATCCGCAGCGCCGACAGCTCGCCGAAGAATTCGATGGGGATGACAGGAGGATAAAATCGAGGCGGACATTGGATCTGGCGCGGATTACCGCCGATGACCTTGCGCTGATCGAGAGAGACCAGATCAGCCGCGGGGCGGCGGAAAGCCATGTCGCTGCGGACGCCGCAAACGGCCCGACTGATCGTATCCTGCTCGTGGAAGACAATGTCGACCTGAGGGCCTATATAAGCAAGATGCTCTCCCGTTTCGGGCATGAGGTGGGAACAGCGATCGACGGACTGGACGGCTGGGAGCACGTCCAGACGGAACTTCCCGACCTCGTGGTCTCAGATGTCATGATGCCGCGCATGGATGGATACGAGCTTGTGGGCCGCATCAAGTCCACCGACAAGACCCGCCAAATCCCGGTGATACTGATCACGGCGAAGCCCGAGCTCGAATCGAAGCTGGAAGGGCTGCAAAAGGGTGCGGACGACTATCTGCCCAAGCCCGTCAATATTCGGGAGCTGGACGCCCGTATCAAAAACCTCCTCGTGACGCGAAACCTCCAGCAGGCGCTGGCGCGGGAGGCCGAGCTGGGCGCAAAAATGGAAGAGCTCAGCATGAGTTTTTCACAGTCGCTGGAGATCCGGGACTTCAAAACCGCGGGGCATTCGCGAGACGTCCTGCACCTGGGCACGATTATCGCGGAGGGCATCGGCATCCCCATCGACCGCAAGCTGAAGGACTCGCTCCTGCTGCACGACATCGGCAAGCTGGGCATTCCGGATCGGATCCTCCTCAAAGAATCGCCGCTGAGCGAGGAAGAGTGGAAGATCATGAAAACGCACCCCGAGCTCGGAGCGAGCCTGCTGGCGCACTTCGAATCCTATCGGGAGATCAGCGCCATCATTCTTGCGCACCAGGAACACTTGAACGGCTCGGGCTATCCCAAAGGATTGAAGGGAGAAGAAATTCCCCTGTTCGCCCGGATCATCGCGATCGCAGATGCCTACCACGCGATGACCAGCAACCGCCCGTATCGAAAGGCTCTTCCGGCGAGCAAGGCGGTGAATGAGCTTCGGCGCAATCGCGGCACGCAGTTCGACGCCGCGCTCGTCGATGCCTTCATAAAAGGTCTCCTGCAGCGCAACATCATTTCAGCGATTGATCTGTGAACGGGCTGCGGAGAGCGCGCGGCGTCAGCGGCTATCGCTTCAGCGCCCTTTCGATTTCGAGCTTGTTGAAGCCGACGATGATTTTTCCGTTCACGTCTATCACGGGAACACCCATCTGCCCGGATTTGCGGACCATCTCCTCGGCCTTTCTCTGGTCCGAGGCGACGTTGTACTCGGTGAAGGAAACGTGCTGAGTGCGGAAGAACTCTTTTGCCACCTTGCAGTATCCGCAGCTGGGGGTCGTGTAGATTGTCACTGCCATGCATTGCTCCGATCGAGGAATTATATATAAATATTACTATATATGATGCTGACCGTCAAGCTCCACGATGCCCTACTGGAATTTCTGCCGCTGGTCGTCGAAGAGCTTCGACAGCTTCTCCTGGATCTTGTTCAGCTGCCCCTCGGTATCGATCCCGAAGTCCCTGAGGACCGGGGTGTGGACCTGCTCGAACCCGACGCGTTCGCGCTCGATGTCGCAGATCGTGTTGGCGAGGTACACGCAGTACACGATGTCGCGCGAGCCGGCAGGCGCCTGGAGGGGCTCGTGGTGGAAGCGGATTGCCGTGACGAGCTGGTCGGGGAAATTCCATTTCTTGGCGATAAGGGCCCCGACCTCCGCATGGTTCAGGCCGACGGTGAAGTTCTCCAGCATCCGCGACGGGATGCCCTTGTCCTTGCAGATCTTCGTGATCCTGTCCAGAAGATCGGGGTGCAGAGAGGCGATGACGATCTGGCCCAGGTCGTGAAGGATGCCGCCGACGTACACGTCGTCCAGCAGCTCCTTCTTCTTCTTGAAACTCTTGGCGATGTAGTAGGCGTAGAACGCGCATCGGTAGGAGTGCTGCCAGAGAGAGCGCATCTCGCTGTACTTCTCCCCCATCACCTTCTGAGTGCCGTAGGAATAGAGGAGGTTGCGCACCCCCTTGGTGCCGACGAGCTTCACCGCCTCCACGATGTTGTCCACGCGCTTGGGCAGCATGAACTGCGCGGAGTTCACCAGCTTCAGGAGGTCGGCGGTCATCGAGGGGTCGACGCTGATTTCCCGGGCGATATCGGTGATTTCCGAGTTGGGGTCGGCGATGAGCCTCTGGAGGTTCACGATGTTGTCGGGGAACTGCGGGAGCGTGTCGATCTCCTTGACGATGCTCTGCGTGAGGGTGTCCAGCTGTTCCAGGTGGATCTCGGAGAAGGGGATGGTGAGGGTGGCCACCGTCTCCCCCTCCTCGCTGTCGATGCCAAAACAATCCTCGCTGAGGCCTATCTTCTTCATCATCAGCACGAGGATCACGATTCCCAGCCCCGCCCCCTCGCTGCTGTCCAGCACCGTTGCGAACGCCTCCTCCAGGGAGCTGAAAGCGCGGGACCGCGCGAGGCGGTCGAAGACCCTCATCTGCTCCTTGCGCGAGATCTCGACGTTGTTGCGCACCATGATGCTGAGCGCCGGGCCCTTGGTCTGGAAAATAACCTTGATGTACATCCCCAGCTCTTTCTGCTTTTGTAAATAGTACTGGATGTTGTCGAAGGTATCCTGTTTGAAGCTCTTCATCCCGATCTCGTATTCCTTGTCGTTGTTGAGATCGAGACCCTTCTCGAGGAAATAGACGCGCTTGGTGTTCGCCTTCTTCGCGTTCACCGCGAGCTCGCGCAGGCAGTACGAGAGGGGCTCCTTCAGCTTTTCCTGCCCGAGCTCGGTCAGGAAGCTCTCCAGCACCATGTCGAGGTAGATTTCCGTCTCGTGGGGAAGCGTGTATGTCTTGAAGGTCAGAGGGACCGCGTTGTGGGCGGCTCTTTTTATCTGGGCGAGGTCGATTTCATTGGACATGTGTCCCCCGTCTCCGTATTCGTTGCACTGTATAGGGTAGTTGAACACCAGTGTGGTGTCAAGGCGACGACGTACCCACTGGAGTTCCTGCCACGGGCGCTGCTCGGGGAAAACGCGCGGTCGCTTTTTGGTTTCTAGAATCCCGTTCCTGTCGTATAATCCCAATTATGAAGTGTGAGAGCGCAGGATGAAGAAAATAAGGGTCGCCAATGGGGTGTTCTGGGTGGAGATCCCCGAAGCGGACCTGCGGATTCTCTGCGGATGCCCCGCGGACGCCGTCAAGCACCTCATCAAGCGCGGATTGATCGCCCAGGCCGAGAAGGCGAGTGTCAGGTACGAAACGGGCCCGAATGCCATCCTGCTCTCGGACACACCTATCCAGAAGGGAAGCTTCGCCAATCTCGCGGAGTTCCCCCTCCTGCAGATGTTCTACCGGCAGGGACTGCTCATCCCCGGCCACCCGAACAATACCGGACGCAGGCCGCTTCTCATCGGGCTCGGCGACCAGGTCCGCTCCCAGGGCGAGTACGTGTACCGTGGCAATTACGGGCTCGTCTCGATCTCGGAACTCGAGGCATGCGGCGTGCCGCCTGCCGATGCGCGCGAAATGATGGAAATCAAGAAGTGGTTCAGCTTCGGCACCATCCGAGCGACGTCAGATCTTCTGGAGATTCTTCCCGTCGATGCAGATGCCGTGGATATTGCTCCGGACTGCGTCGTGCACCGCAAGGGGTTCAATCGCTACGAGTTCATCGCCTCGGGCAGGTCGGTGGAAGTCAATCTCACCCTCGGTCCGGGGGAAGAGTTCGAGCCGGCATACACGCTCCCCCTCCGCAGTGCGCACCGGGAGGCTTTTTCGGTCATCCATGTTGGAGAAGGGGACGGGTGGGACATGACCCGGCCCTGCATGGGAAGCATTGTGTGCGGCGGCGGGCAGTTCTATCTGGTGGACGCCGGCCCGCATATCACGCGGTCCCTCGATGCCCTTGGCATCGGTCCGGCTGAGGTCGAGGGCATTTTCCACACGCATTCACACGACGACCATTTTGCGGGTCTCACGTCTCTGGTGCGGACCGACCGGAGGTTGAAGTACTACGCGGTGCCCTACGTGCGCGCCAGCGTGCAGAAGAAGCTCGCCGCGCTGATGCGGATCGATGAAGAGCGCTTCTCCCGGTTCTTCGAGGTCCACGACCTCGTTCCCGGCGCATGGAACCGGATCGGCCCGCTGGAAGTAAGGCCGGTGTACTCGCCTCACCCGGTCGACACGACGGTGTTCTTCTTCCGCGCGGGCACGGGCACCGACAGCCGCACCTACGCCCACCTTGCCGACATCGCCTCGTTCGACGTCCTCTCGAAGCTCGCCGCCTCCGATGCGCGTCCGGCCGCTCTCTCGGAAGCCAGCCGCATCGGCATCCTGCATGAGCTGACCAGCCCGGTGGACTTGAAAAAGATCGACGTGGGCGGAGGCCTTATCCACGGCAACGCGGCGGATTTTCTCGCCGACCGGTCCGGCAGGATCCTTCTCAGCCACGGAGTGCCCGAGTCACCGGGCGATCACTCGGCACGCGTCACGACCGTGGCCTTCGGAGAATCAGACGTGCTCATCTCGGGGGGAGCGCAGGAGTATTTCGAGCGCACCGCCCTCTCCTGCCTTGTCTCCATGTTCCCCCGGTGTCCCCGGGCCGAGATCGACGCTCTGGCTCGCTGCCCGACCGTGGAGATCGCCGCAGGGGACTCCGTGTATTCCCCAGGGACGCCCGATCACGACGTGCGCTTGATCGTCGCCGGCGTGGCCGAGGAGATCGATCCGGCTGCCGGCAAAACGCACCGGCTGGGCGTCGGCGCGCTTGCCGGAGAGCATTCAGGACAGGGCACGCCGGCCGTCTCCCCTCCCTGCCGCGCAAGAAGCGCCGTGACGGTCGTGTCCATCCCCGCGCGCACGTATCGGGAATTCCTTTCTCGAAACGGCGGCGCGGAGGCCCGCCGTGAACCCACGAAATTCCACGACGTGCTCTCGATCTGTCCTGCCTTCTCGGGCATCGCGACCACGAGCGTGCTGAACAGGATCGCCGCGGCCATGGAGGAACGGCGCCTTCTCCGAGGTTCCGTCGCTCCCGCGGAGCCCGGGCCGACCCTCATGGTGCTGGCCACGGGCGAGCTTGACATCGCGGTAGGCTCGCAGCTCATCGAGGCTCTCGGGCCCGGGGGCTTCTGGGGGGAGGAACGGATCGTCAGCGCCGCGCCCAGCCTCAGCGTCGCAGAGGCGGTGACCGACTGCGCGTACCTCGTCGTGCCCTCGGAGATCCTGGCGCGCACCCTCTTCTCGCTCGTGAACGCGCTTTCCCAGGCCATCGGGCACACCGGGATTTTCGCGGGGCACGACCAGGAAAAGCGCGATGTCCAGGAGTTTTCCCGCTCGCATTTCGCGGACGAGGAAGCGCTGATGAAGGCGCACGCCTACCCGCGCTTCGAGATGCAGCAGAGGGCGCACCACGCGCTGCTGGACCAGCTGGAAAGGCTGGTGAACGCCCCGGAACGCCGTGCACGTCCTCGGCCCGAGACGGCCGTCGACTACCTGAAGGACTGGCTGATCGAGCACACACTGCTGGAGGATCTGCAGTACAAGGATTTCTTCGCCGAGCGAGGAGTTCGCTGAGCTGGCTAGCTCAGGCTCTTCACGAAGATGCGGGATTTCCGCTGGAGGTTGTAGCTCAGCCGCTTCTTCTCGGGGAGAGCAGCCGGGTCGGCCTCGATGAACCCCAGCTTCTGGAACCAGTCGGCAGTCTGGGTCGTGAGAACAAAGACCGAGGACAGGCCTCGCCGCCGCGCCCGTTCGCAGAGGTAGTCGACGAGCTTCGGCCCCACGCCCAGGTGCAGGAAGTGCTCGTCAACGGCGATGCCGGCGATCTCTCCGACCTTCTCCGGGAACTCGTGAAGGGCCGCGCAGGCGTGCACCGAATCGTCGACCTCGAAGACGATGAAATCCTGCAGAATGCCTTCGAGCTGTGATTCGGTGCGGGGCAGGAGAATGCCCCGGTCCACGAGTGGCCTCATCATGCGCAGCACGTCCGAGATATCGTTCATCGTCATGGCCCGGATCCCGCCGTAGCGGTTGGAATACACCATCGTGCCGGACCCGAGGTTGGAGAATGTTTCCTTGAGAATCACCCCTTCACTGCTCCCGTCGAGGATATGCACCCGTTCCACGCCGCCGGCGCAGGCCCGGCGCGCACGCTGGAGCAGCTCGAGGTCCGCCTCCCGCCCGGGGTTGGCGGCGAAGAAAGCGTCGAGGTCCGGGAGGCTGAAGTTGGCGAGCCTTCCTCCGGGGGCAATGGGGATGGTCTCGGGTACTGCGAAGGCCTCCGCGGAAAATCCCGCACGCGCGGTGAGAAAGATCAGCTTCTCCGCCGCGAGGCTCGTGGCCACGACGACGGCGAGCTCGTTGGAGGAGATGTTGTACGGCGTTCCGACCGAGCTCCACCCAATGCAGGGGAAAATGGGCACCACCCCGTCGTCAAGCACCTTGCGCACGGTGTCAACCCGGACGCTCTCCACGAGTCCCGCGCTCTGGTAGTCGACCCCCTCGATGACGCCGATGCCGCGCGCGCGAACCCAGTTGCCGATGACCGCCGTCATCCCGTTCGCGGAGAGCATGGTCATGACCCGGTTGGAGACGTCGAAGGCCGCCATCTTGATGAAGGGGATGGCTTCCTCGCTGGTGACCCGCACTCCGTTGATGACGGTGTACGGCACCTCGTACCTCCGAAGGACCTCGTCAATCCGTTCCTTGGCGCTGGGCACCAGGGCGACCCTGATCCCCGCTTCGTGCAGGAGGGAGAGATCCTTTACGACCACGGCAAACAGCGGATCGTCCAGCACCGTGTTGTCGATGCGCACCACGAAGGTGGTGCCGCGGAACTGTTTGAGATAGCTGAAGACCTCGCGGATGGTTTCGACGCGGTCACGGTACTCCGTGACATTCCCGTGTTCGCGCGGGTGTTCCTGCTCCATGTCCCGAGCGTACCCGTGCCGGCCCGGGTCGTCAATGCACAGGCGACCCGGCACCTCCCGGGAGAAGCCGGGGCGCTCTCTTTCCCCGATGGGCCGCCTCTGCTATTCTCCGTGCATGAAGGCCCTGTTCATCGGAGGTACTGGATTGATCAGCTCGGCGGTGTCGCGTCTCGCGGTCGAACGCGGCATCGAGCTCTCTCTGCTGAATCGGGGACAGCGCGGGGAGTTTTTTCCCCGCGGCGCAAAGCAGATCGTCGCCGACCACCGGGATCAGAAAACGGTGAGAGAGGCGCTCCGCGGTCAGACGTTCGACGTCGTGGCGGACTGGATTGCGTACACGCCCGATCAGGCCGCGGCTGACATTGCCCTCTTTTCCGGCCACGCGGAACAGTTCATTTTCATCAGCTCGGCAAGCGCGTACCAGAAGCCGGCGACGCACTATCTCATCACCGAGTCCACGCCCCTGGCGAATCCCTACTGGCAATACAGCCGCGACAAGATCGCCTGCGAGGAATTGCTGATGCGGGAGTACAGGGAGAAGGGTTTCCCCGTCACGATCGTGCGCCCGACCCTCACGTACGGAGTCACTCAGATCCCGGCGGCCGTGGGAAGCTGGAACCACCCCTGGACGCTGGTCGATCGAATGCGGAAGGGCCGCAGAATAATCGTCCCGGGCGACGGCACTTCCCTGTGGACCATGACGCACAATTCCGATCTCGCAAAAGGCTTCGTCGGGCTCATGGGGAACATCCACGCGATCGGCCACGCCTTTCACATCACCTCCGACGAAGTGCTGACATGGAACCAGATCTACGGACTCATCGGTGCGGCGGCAGGGGCGCAGCCGGACATCGTGCACGTCGCCTCGGATTTCATCGCCGCGTTCAACCCGGAGGATCTCGGGAACCTGGTCGGTGACAAGGCCCAGTGCGGCATCTTCGACAACACGAAGATCAAGACCTTCGTGCCCGGCTACATGGCCACGGTTCCCTTCGCTCAAGGGGTGCGCGAGTCGGTCCGATGGTTCGAGAAACATCCCGAGCGGTGTACGATCGATGACGCTTTCAACGCCCTTTCCGACCGGATCATCGAGGCGCACCAGTCGGGTCTCCGGGCGGCGAAATCCTAGACGAGGATCACGCGCATCCATAACCGCGCTCGATGGCGCGGATGAGATTGAAGAGCGTCCTGTTCACCGGCACGGCGAGGCCTGCTGCCTCGCCGAGCTCGATCACCGTCCCCGCAAAGGCTTCCACCTCGGTTTTCCGCCTCGCATCGACGTCCTGCAGCATCGACGTCTTTCCGTCCGCCGCGAGCTTCGTCAGGGTGTCGTACCAGCGGGCGACGTCCGTGTCGCGCAGCCCCGTGCCCATTGACTTCGACAGCGCCACCGTTTCCCGCATTGCGGACTCCATGACCTCCTTCGCTTCGGGCATGGTCTGGAACACGCCGTAGGGCGCCCGCAGCACGGCTGACGCCTGGTTGATTCCGACGTTGATCATGAACTTGTACCAGAGGCTGCGGATCATGTCCTCGGGTACGTCGTAGGCGACACCTGTACGCTCGAAGAACCGTGCGATCCGGGAGACACGCTCGCTCCACGAGCCCTTCACGTTCGCGGCGTCGCCGAAATGGATTCTTCCCGTTCCCGAGAAGCGCGTGGAATTGCCCTCCCGGACCGCGTCGATACCCAGGATCATGGCGATCGGGACCCTGTCCCTGCCGAATGCCGCGGCGAGGATATCCTCGCTGGAGATGCCGTTGAGAAGGGAGAGAACGAGGGTCGAGGGCCCCAAGTGATTCCTCATGTCCTCGATCGCCTGTGAAAGCTGGTAGCTTTTCACGGCCACGATGACGAGGTCCGGTTCGCTGCAATCGGCGGGGGACACCAGCGCGAAATCCCGCCGCACCCCGTTCAGGAGGAAACCCCGCTGCTCGTAGCGCCGGATCCGCTCGCCGCCGGCAAGGATGCTCACGGCCGAGGGCTCCCTGTCTGCCACGATGCCGGCAACCGCGGCGCCCACCGCCCCCGCGCCGACGATGAGAAGGCTCCTGATCTCTCCTGCCATCGGAGG
>JBEKXR010000250.1:0-5915 GCA_049511935.1 Spirochaetia bacterium
TGCTGCGCCGCTACCGCCTTGCAAGATATAAACGGGGGAATGAAAAGACGGCGACGGGAAACGAGGGAGGGGGGTACGGGGGGAGGGAGACTAACAATTTGTGAATAAGGAGGTTGACTTCTAAGTGCTATTGACCTTAGCATAATCAATGCAATATCAGGCCAGCAGCGTTGCTTTGATTGCCCTTGCTGCGCCTCAGGGCCCGATACATGATACACAGAAGTTCACCAAACTCTTCCGCCCCACGGCTCATCGCGATGTTCCTCTCCAAGGGGCTCATCGCGGAAAGCTTTGCAGAAACGCCTTTGAAGTATCGCCCATCACCCCCCTTTTCCCATCGATTAAGCTGGCACCCCACCTCGCGCCCCTACGGGACGTCTTCAGAACGGCACGGCCGTTGATGCAGCCTTTTGTTCAGCGCCTGGTGCGAGATGCCCAGCATCCCGGCGGCGATGCTCTGGTTGCCGCTCGCACGTTTCAGTGCCTCTTCGATCAGCAGCTCTTCCGCCTCATCCAGCGTTGGCAGCCTGTCCGAAAAGGTGAGCGGGGCCGAGGCCGGTTCGCCCGGCTCCTGGAGACCGTCGTGATGGATGGCCTCCTTGAAGCCTGCGAGTGCAAGGGTTGGAGAGGATTGCCGTGACACCGAATCGTACACCATGGAGCGAAGCTCTCGGACGTTGCCGGGAAAATGGTGGGTCGCAAGCAGGTCCAGGACCTGCGGTGGTACAGATGGCTTCTTCTTTTCGAGCTTCGCGCACGCCTCATCGAGAAAATGGTCGAGCAGAAGCGGCAGGTCATCCTTCCTGTCCCGCAGCGGGGGCACTCGCAGCTCGTGCGTGGAAAGACGGTAGTACAGGTCCTTTCGGAACTTGCCTTCGGAGATGAGGGCAGCGAGCTCGTGGTTGGTGGCGACCAGAGTCCTGGCTGCGGCGCGCCGCGGGAGATCCGAGCCGAGGGGATAGTACTCGCCGGTATCCAGCAGGCGCAGGAGCTTCACCTGCGACTGGATGCCGAGGTCCCCAATCTCATCGAGAAAAAGGGTTCCTCCGCCGGCCTGCTGAACGAGCCCGCCCCGCGCGTCCACGGCGCCGGTGTACGCACCTTTGCGGTGCCCGAAGAGCGTGTCCGAGAACATGGCGTCATCGAGCCCCGCAACGTTGACCTCGAGGAGCGGTCCCTCGCGGCCGCTCGCGGTATGGACCGCCGCAGCAATCAGACCTTTGCCGGTGCCTGTCTCACCCGTGATCAGTATTGGCTCGGCGGATTTCGCGATGGATTCTACGATCCGGAAAAGCGACGTCATCAGGTTGTTCCGGGTGACAAGACGTGAGAAGGCGCCCGGCTGGGCCAGATGAGGCGAGAGAATTCCCTCCGTCAGGCGCCGATAGTCACGGGAGAGCTTCCTGATCTCGATCGCCCGGCGGACCCCGCTCACCAGCCGGCTCTCCTCCACCGCCTTCACCATGTAATCGAACGCGCCGGCCTTCATGCACTCCACGGCGGCGCTCACCTCGTTCGATCCCGTGACGACGATGACCGGGACCTGCGGCATCTCCTCGTGGATGGCCGCGAGGAGCCTGTCGCCGGGCAGGTGGGGCATGGTGAGGTCCAGGAGGACCAGCTCGAACTCGCCCCCGCGCAGAATGGCTATGGCGTCGCGACTGTCGGTGCACGGGACGAGGTTGTCGATCCCGTTGGACCTGAGCATGAGGCTCAGGCTGTCGATGACCGGCTGCTCGTCGTCGACGAGCAGGATCGGGTTCTCGGGGGTCCGTCCTGGGCTCATGGGCCTGCCTCCACCGGAAGGGTGACCACCGCATCTGTGCCGACCCCGAGCTGCGAAGACAACTCCAGGGTTCCCCCGTGCGCGGCAACGATCGCCTGGGACACGTACAGTCCGAGACCGGTGCCGCCGGCAGACTTGCGGGTGGTGAAGAATGGCTCTCGCACGCGGGAGAGGATCTCCGGCGCCATGCCCGCGCCCTCGTCATGGACGATGACGCGCAGCGCAGCGTTCGAGTCCCCCGCGCGGCTGCAGACGGTGATCGCCTGATCCCTGCCGCCGAGGGACTGGCAGGAGTTCAGGATGAGGTTGATGAAGACCTGCTGGAGTCCCTGAGCGCTGCCGCGCGTCCTGGGCAGGTCGGGCCGCAGCTCCATCGAAAAGCGGTCCGTGGCCCCCCGGATGTACGCCGCCACGAGATCGACTGCGGCGCGGATCGTGGTGTTGACGTCGAACAGGGCCGCGCCTTGGCTCGGTGAATCCGCGCTGAACTCTCGAAGATTCCTGATGATCCCGGCGATGAGGGACGAGCCCTTCACGATCGCCGAGAGCATCTCCGGCCAGCGGCTGCGGAACTCCGCGGCCTCCATCCCGGCGATGAGAAGTCCCTCGGAGCCTGGGCTGGCTGCCTCAATGATCCCGGCAATCTGCGTTGAGCCCTTGGAGAGCAGCGACGCGTTGGAAAGAATCACTTGGTTGGGGACGCTGATCTCGTGCGCCAACCCTGCGGCGAGCACCCCGAGGGACGTGAGCTTGTCCATGCGCTTGAGGGTCTGCTCCTGCTGCCGGACGATCTCTTCTTCCCGTTTTCTCCGCGTGATGTCCCGGATGAGAACTGCGATTGCCGGCCTGCCATGCCACGCGGTGCGCGAAAACACCAGCTCCACCGGCAGACTCGCGCCCGACGCGGTTATCGCCAGGGCCTCGGCAGGCGCGTCCGGCTGCACGCCGTAGGGGGGAAGCCCGGCGGACCGGAAAAGCGTGTCGAAGCCTCCCCGCGTCAGCTCGGAAACCGGGTATCCCGTCATCTCGGCGGCACGCCGGTTCGCGTAGACCGCGGTGTCATCGCTGAAGACGATGATTCCGTCCTGCACGTCCTCCGCAAGAGCGCGGAAGCTCGTTTCCGCCCGCTTGATGGACTCCACCATCCGATTGAACAACCTTGCCAGGGATCCGATTTCGTCGCTGGACTGCGTTCTGACCGCCGCGTCCAGATCCCCGCCCTCCACTTGCTGCATTCCACGGGACAGCGCCCGCAGGGGGGTGAAGAGGCTCGCCCGAAGAAGCAGGGGGATGAGGAGGAGCACGAGGAGGCTCGCTCCGATAGTGAGCGCGGCGAGCACACCGATCCTGTCGTTGAGGTAGCGCGCAAAGCCGGCCTCGTAGGACTCGAAGATCACCGCCGGCCGGGTGCCGGACCACGGGAGATCGCCTGTGAAACTGATCGGCTCCAATGAAGCAGAAGCGCCGCCGGGATGGATCCCCGTCAGGCGGGGTGGGAACGGAGCGGGCCGTCCGCCCGGGGCCGGGTCTCCTCCGGTCGTGCTCGCCGCGGTGTAGTTGTACAGCTGCTCCACTGATGGACCACAGGCAGGGAAGAGCTCCTCGAAGGACATGTCGATGGTGCCGTCCGCGCGAAGAACGAGCTGAACCGTGTTCACGTTGTCAGCTCCCAGCTCGGGGAGGCGGAACCAGGTGACCGTCACCGAATCCGGAGATGACTTGAGGTGGACTCCGCCTCCCCTCGAAGGGTCCAGGTTCATGATGAGCGGTGCGATAGCCGGCTGCGGGTTGTACCCTCCCCATCCGTTCTCGAGCGCGCGCTCCCCGAGGTAGATCATCGGGCCGTTGAGGACGTGGATCGTGCGGTAGCGGGCGGAGAAAAAGGGGAAATCGAAGGTCAGCTCCGCGACACGGGGGCGCCCGTACATGAGATCCACCTCCGGCCCCAGGTCAGGATCGAAGGCGTCCGGCGCGCGCTGGATGTCGTAGCTCCGGAAGACATTGAGAGTGAAACGGATCGTCGAGCGCTCCGCCGGCAGGGAGGGACTCGGGTAGCTGCTCGCCGAAGTCGCGCCCACGAACAGGGCGACGAGCCCCATGGTGCTCAGAATCAGGACGAGGGTGACCCCGAGCAGCTTCACCTGCAACGTCAGGGGATCGGCGCTGTGGTTGAGGTAGGTGACGATGAATCCAAGATAGAACAGGAGAAAGCCGAGCCACGTGAGGTATGTCGCCAGGGAGAAAGGAAGGATTTCGTACGTCATGGCGAGCGACGCGCCGACCGCCACCGTGGGAAGGAGGAGGATCGCGCCGAGTGCCCTCGCCGACTCGGCATCGCGGCCCTGCGGCCGGAGGATCCGGTCGAGGAACGACCGGGAACCGTGGCCGGACAGCCGCGCCGCCTTTCGGAACAGCAGGACGATCGCCCAGAGAAACTGCACCGCGATGCTGCAGTAGAACACCAGCCAGTAGGTGTCCCACAGCCGGATGTCGCTGAAACGCCACTGCAGGACGAAATTGTTGTACACGTTGAGGCCAAGGACGCCCGCGTTGAGCACGATCGACAGGGCGAAGACGATCCTGAACTCTCTCCGTTCCACGCGCCGGAAACGCGGAAAATGGTAGGCGAAGAGCAAGAGAAACGATGCGGCCAGCGACGGGCCGATGTCGTCGAACAGGAAAACCAGGACGGTCTTGAGGGTTCGCGGCTGCCAGTAGTATGGCCCGGCCATCTCGAAGAACGAGGCGGCGTTGAACAGGAACGCCCCCATGAAGACGCCGGCGAGGAACAGGGTGGCGAGGGACTTCCGGGGGACCTGGAGGAGGTACATGCAGATGACAAAGGAAAGCAGCAGGGCGGCCAGCCGTATGATGGAGAGAGAATCGAGATTCAACCAGCCCGGCAGGAGTGTGATCGTCGCCTCCTCCAATGGAAGACCATCGGAGCCTGACGTGCTGCCCGCACTAACTGGACCGAGTATACCTTATTGCGTTCAGCGCGACGAGGGCCGCAAGCGCGGGTGCGGCCCTCAGCAATCTGCAGAATCTTGGACTACTGCTTCGTGCACACTCCCGTTCCCGCACCGATGCCTTCGCTGACAACAAGGATCAGCGTCGTATGTTGATTGCAAAAAGAGTACTGTGCGGTCATCGTGTACCCGACCGGTACGATGTCTGGGTTTGATGACTCCGTGATTGTCACGGTGATGGTTTTGGCGGCTGGGTCCACGAGCCATGTCCCAGACTTCGTAACGACCGGCGGGAAATCAGTCGTGTCGGTGTATGGTCCTAGGGTTCCGAAAACCGACCCGGCTGAAACGTGCTGAGACTCAATCCCCTTGCTTTCCAATTCTACTTTTCTTATGCCCGAACAATAAAAAAGCCTGGCAACGACCTACTCTCCCACCCTCAAGGGGCAGTACCATCGGCGCGGCAGGGCTTAACTTCCATGTTCGAAATGGGAACGGGTGGTTCCCCTGCGCTATGGTCACCAGGCAATATTCACACGAGGGAAAAATGCCGCCTCAGGATACAGCGGCAGGGGGAACGTGAACGAACAAGAGCGTACGAGCGGCAAAGCGCTCTGGCCAGGCCGCCCGGAGAAAGGTGGGGGGGCGGTGCACGATTCGTCCAGGGCAGCGGCCTTGCCCTCGAAATAGAATGGCGGATCAAGGATTATGAGGTCCCGGATCGCTGACTGGTCTTGAGGAACCTCTCTACCGGGTCAACGACAAGGTCGACATGGCTTTCTGGGGGGAGGGGTGAATGTGGGTGAAAGACCTGGGCGTGCCCCGCCCAAGGGGCTTCGTCTGGCGCGCCAATTCTTCGATCGTGACCGCCCTCGGGCGGGTCGCGTGCTCCGCTGCAAGTTGCATTATACATAAAAAGAGATGCCGCATCATGTCACGCTGAACAAAAAACTGATAGGAAGGTGTCGTATTTATGCAAAAGCCATCCCTCACCTTCCATGGTGAGGGATGGCTTTTTATTCTTTGAAAAGTAATTTTGTAACAGTTCAGGTAGTTTGAAGCATTTTCTGTAGCAGTGGGTAGCCATTGAATACGCTGCTCAACGCTTCGATCACGTTCAAGCCCATCTTGCGAGAAGTTGCGATGTAGCTGCGAATCCG
>JBEKXR010000251.1:0-5902 GCA_049511935.1 Spirochaetia bacterium
CTCGCATATTAAAATCCTGTAGTTGCCCAGCCATGGCACACGGGCCACGACGGCGTCTTCCAGGACAGGTCGATTGTAAGCTCTGGTCAGGGCGAACGGCCGGTCGACCACGACACGGAACCCACCCCGCTCAAACGTGCCGCGGCCGTGAAACAGGACCGGGCAACCCAGGCCGAACCGATGCGGACAGGACGAGTACAACAACCGTTTAGGCTGCAACAAGGTCACCATCAGCAGACCGCCGGGTCCGATCAACCGGTACAGATTTTCGACCGCGATGTCGGGTCTCAGGAAATAGTTGAACGCGAAATTGCAGACCGCCAAGTCAAATAGACGGCCCAAATTGAACCGGCGGTCCATGTTGGCGACCAAAAATGTCTTTCCCGGATGCTTATCCGAGGCCTGTAAAATCATTCGTGGCGACACGTCGAGACCCACGATCTCCAAGCTAGGGAACTCCCCGTCTAATCGATCCAACAGGGCCCCCGTGCCGCATCCAGCGTCGACTAGCGAACGGGCCCGGCTATATTTGATCGACCATCTGACTCTATCATGCACTGTCTGATCTTCACGGTCGATTTCTGGACTTGTATACCATGCATCATATTGGTTAGCGAATCGATCAAAGAATTCGGCAGCCGAATAGGTCATCCGTCTGCCTCCAAAAGACCGCGTCAGGGTCTCGTGCAACGCGCAGAAGACAGCACGGCGACTATGCCGCCCAGGATGATGCTGACCTGCTCTGCGAATCATCCGGCCCTCACGCTACCGTGGAACGCCCTTTTGTAAGCATGCGCGCGTCTGATCGCCGGTTCGTCGCAGTCCTTCAGTGCCTCCATTTCCTCGAAGCGATACATGGGAAACACTCGCGCGCCGCCTGGAAGGTTTCGAAGCGCGACCTCATCGCGGACGACAACCACGGTCTCGCTAAGAAGCGACGAGTGAATCATCACCCAGCCTTCGCGATACCAGGAGGCAAGCCCGGACTGCTCGTACCCAGCGATCACCCGTTCGAGCACCCAGAGCCGGTCCAGGAGCGGATCAAACGCTACGTCGCGAAGTCCCGGTCGGTCTTCCGCAGGTTCGTCACCCTCGTTGATCTTTTTCCGAAGCGCCTCAAGGCGAGTGAGAACCTCGCTACGCTCCTGATCGGCCAGGTGAAAAAGTACCTCAGAGCGGTTGGCGAGGATCGCCTCCTCGATGTCGCGTGGAAGGGTGCCCGGCACATCGATATGCTCACCGTCCTGAGCAAGGCGGATATCCAGTCCGAGCGCCACGGCACGGTCAAGAACCGCATCGACACTCATATCAAACGTCGCCCGCCCGTCCTGGGCGCGGTGGCCCTCCGAACAAGCGCCTTTTGCTCAGTTTCAAGGTCATTAGAGCGTATAGGGATTTTGCTGTCTGTACTGTCGGCACTGTCGGAAGCCCGTTTTACAGAGCTTTTTTGCATGTCAGTAGAGTTGCCCCTACCGTCGGTGTTACTGGCAGGAATAGTCGATCCGACAGTAATCCCACCGTCCTCGTCAGTACCCTGGTATCTGCTGTCGGCGATTTTCCCAGGTATTTGTGCGGCTCCGTCAGTAGCGTCGGCACCGACAGTATTTTCCCGTATGATTCTAATTCTTCGTGGACGGGCTTTTTCGTCGATTTCAATGTTCCACCCGATCCGCGCCAAGTTCGGAAGCAGCCTCCTGAGGGTCTTGCCCAGACCGGGGGCATCCTTCGGCCACTCCCTGCTCTTACGAGTCGATTCCGAGATGTTCTGCTCAAGGAGTTCGAGCAGCCCCGTCATGGTCCCCGTAAACTCGGTGGCTATTGCCGTGTTCAAAGCATCCGAGACAGGACTCGACTCAAGAGTCTCTTCATCTGAAGCGCGGATGTTCTTGTCGTATGCAGCCAGGAATGACCCGGCAGGCCAGTAGAGCGCCCTCTCCACTGCGACGCCAAACAGCGCAACGTCCGCCATGCGGGGAAGCCGGGCGGGCCGCGGGATTGTCGGCAACACCGCCAGGGTCTTCGCCATGGCGTCGAATACTGCGCCGAGAATCCGCGGAAGACTTTGGTTCCAGGAAGCCCAATACTCGGAGGGAGTCTTCCGTTCCTCCTCCGGAATCGCTTTCAAAGTGATCCTGAACAAGCGGTCAAGCAGATCACCGCGCGAGGCAATCGGGTTGATGCCGTTCAAGATGAAGGGCCGCTGCACCCACGCGATAGTCTCATCCAAATCGGAATAAAGGGTCCGCTTACCGATCCCTGATCCTGTTGACATGCGACAGAGCGCATCGCTACGTTCGGCGTTCAGGTAGCTTAGGTTGTCGAAACAGGGTAACCTCGATCCCCGTGCTGCGATAATTAGATCCACCTCATCCTTCGGCGCGCTTCTTACTGGCGCCATGTTCGGATCCACGATCTCCTTGGTGGTCCGCACGAAGAAAGTCTTGCCCGACCCTTGCTCGCCGTCTACTTCCAATCCCCCGTAGGGTCCTTCCGGCCGCATGGCTTGAAGAAGAAAAACGACTGCGATGTAGAACTGCTCGTCGGAAACGTTCCAGAACTCCCGCAGCTTGTCGATAGAGCCGCCAGGCTCAGGGGGCGGAAGAGCCTTCTGTCCAGAAGGCCGTACAAACCGAACGGGTGGATCGGAAACTTTCTCATAGTAGCCGTTCGCCATGACATGCACGGCGTCCCAGCTCTCGTCGCCGAGGTCAATGTAAAGACCCTCAGCGCCATCTGGTGCTATGCGCGTTTGGGTAGATATTTCCTTTCCTTTGAATTGCGCGAAGCCTTCCAGGACACCGATAGCATCCTGTAGCGCTTGCGCTCCCGGGACGCTTTGATACTCTTCGAAAAAGCGTTGCTTCAGCCACTTTCGAAATCGTGCATTATGTAGTCCCGAAGTTTCATAGTGGCCACCGTTTGCAAAAGTCACATAACAGTCTTCACCGCAATGAAAAAGCTCGGCGTTAGATTCGCGCACTAGCTCAACTAGGATTGTTGCTTGACTTTTCTTCTTAGTCGGCGCCTGCGGACTGTTCGCCGGCGGTTCTTCTGTCTCGGATTTGGCTATGTCGTTCAACTCTACCGTGGCAGCTTTGTTGGCGCGCTCGATCAGCTCGTCCCTGGTATGGCCTTCAGCTATCCAGTCCGAAATGTCCTTGCCATGATTCTTGGTGATGGGGTAGCCGAGATCGAACCGCCTCAGTTCACAGCCGCGCGCGAGCAGCTCGGCAGCGACTTCGTCCATGAGCTTCTGGCCCGGCTCGTCTGCATCGGGTACGAGTATGACCTTCGAGCCTTGCTGGAAGTGTTGTGCGAAGTCCCGCCACAGCCTGGCGCCACCGACACCTCCGGGGTTGCACGTTGCCGCAAGTGCAAGCTTGCGCAACGTTTCAACGTCTTTCTCGCCCTCGACAACGAAGATGTGCCGCCCTGAATTGATTGCTTCGAGCAACTCGGGAAGTCGATACGGCACACGCCGTATGCCCTTGGTAGTCCACGTCCTCGTGTTCGGGTTGTAGTGTCTAAATTTTTTCGGCTGGAAGCGAACGACTTCAAACAGGAGCTTCCCTTCGGCGTCCTTATAGCCGTAACGCGCAACTTCACGCCTGCCCGAGCCGTTGAACGGCCATCCCCAGCCGGCACGCTCGGCCAGTTGCCTTAGCGTGCCGCCACCGCATCCGGCCAAGCAATTCCATATGGCTTTCTCGACATTCACACTTAGGCTTGCGTGCTCGTCATCATGAAGCGGGCAATGGCCTTTCCCCTCCTCACCACGCCACCGAATTTCTCTTATGTGCTTAGAGCACCAGGAGCGGATTTCATCTACGGTCACGCCTCGCCTCCGGCGCTCTTATCCAGAGCATGCCGAGCACCCATGTCAAAGGAATGATCTCGCCATCGTACTCGCAGGTCTGGCTCTCGCCGTCGTTTTCTATCCAATCCGTTAGGGCGTGCCGTAAGTATACGGGCACATGATCTCTATTGCCTAGCTTGTAGTGGTCGTGGTAATGCATTGTGCTCATGCCGCACCTCTAGCCGGTGCTTTCCGCCGGTGTCGGTCGGGCACGTCGTCGGAAAACGGTTTTACAGTGTGCTCAGTGAGGAATTGTTCGATATCCTCGACTCGGAAAAGTGTCCTCGAACCGGCCTTGATGAACTTCGGCCCAGTGCGCTGACAGCACCACTTATAAAGAGTTGGCACCTTAACGCCGAGCAGATCAGCCACCTGCTTTACCGACAGAAGATTAGTCATCGGTGTTTGCTCCTGACAGAAACGGTATAGGAGGCGGTCAACAAATAGAATTAGATATAAGAGAAAAAGTGCCCTGTTTGGTCTGCTGATAGTCTATTGGTGGAAAAAATCTCCGTAGCGTCGTTTTCTAGCTTCGTCGGGAAACCGGGGAAATTAGTATATCCTTTACAAGCTCGTAGATGTAGGAGCGAGAAAACGGGTCTCCGTTTGGCTTGCGACACTTTCGTCTTATCTCATCGATCATTGCTTGTCGCTCACTTTTTTGCCTCATTGTCTTTCGATACTTCCCGCGCACAGTCGAGGTTGAGATCACCGTTTTTGAGCTCCCCTTGAATTCAGCAATACAAGCGCGCACGCACTCGATAGTCTCATCTCTTTGTTCCGCTCTCTGTTTCCAAGCCTTTTCGCGCCCCATGTCCTGTTCCATTCTTGACTTGGCGCCATCCTTCGCGCGCGCGTCACGGTCTAATCTGTCTCGATGCAGCCGTTGCAGTTCATTCGCCTTCTCGTCTGGCAGGTGCTCCCCGATCTGCGCAAGAGCCAGTTCCTCTAGTCTAATAATGGCGCTCCCAGCTGCGAAGTCCAAAGTGGTGAAACTCTCACGCGTACTTTCTAGCCACAACACCCTGGCCGCTACTTCCTGCTTCGCATCAGGAGTGATAATTCCCGTTTCAGTTTCTAACAAGCTGAATTTCGAGGGGCGCTGATGCCGGGGTCTATCGGGATTATTCCACCACTCTTTTTTGTGCCATTCTTTCTTCTTGCCCACGCTTCACCCCCCGCGGGTGTCCCGAGAAGAAGGCTGGGGAGAGCCGGTCGGGGCCGGCGTTCGGGCCGGCGCCCTGTCCCGGGCCCATTGCTCAGCCTTTGGCGTCTCCGAGTAGCCTCTCCTGCACCTTCGCCAGTTCCCGGATCGCCTCCACGCCGGGGTGGAAGTAGCGCTCCGTCATGCGCTCGTCGGCGTGCCCCACTACAGCGCGAAGAAGCTCGTCAGGCACCTTTCCGCGACAGAACGTATTGAACGCGTGCCGGTGCGAATGAAAGACGATCCCGCGCTTCTGGCGCGCTTTTTCGTCGATTCCGATGGACTCTAGGGCTGCGTAGAAACGCCGCAGCACCACTTGATGTGCGATAGGCCGCTCACGCCGCTCACCGTAGAATAGCATGTCACCAGGTTCCTTGTAGAGGCTTTCCGAAATCACTCTTTGAAGAGCAGTCGACGTCCGAGAAGGGAGGGGAACCAGCCGACTCTTGTGCCACTTCGGATCCTGCAAGCCGTCAACTTGGCCCCACGCACGTTCGATTTCCAGAAAGTCAGGATGGACATATTGAATCGTGAGCCCAAGCACTTCCCCCAGCCGAAGTCCGCAGCTCGCTGCCGCTAGGTTCAAGGCATAGTGGCGAAAGTCTCCGTCCCACACCTTGCTGATTTTCTTCTCAGCGAACAACCGCCTGATTTCATCGGGGGTGAGGATGCCTCGCTCTCCAGGTGTCTCCCTCAATTGACGAACGGACCTGGATGGATCCACCGACAGGTAACCCAGCCGACAGGCCTCCGCAAGCATGATCTTCAACGTGCGCAGAACGTGATTGACAGTCGTGGCGCTAAGCTCACCTCCTTTCCGCAGATCCATCACCCAGGCCTCG
>JBEKXR010000252.1:0-5885 GCA_049511935.1 Spirochaetia bacterium
CAGCTCGAGACAGAGAATCCTGCGCCGAGGGTCGCCGCACGATGACAGAGCTCGCCCATAACCCACTGCTCGAACAGCTCCCCCGCGCTTGTCCTGATGAGGTCCTCTGACATGCGAAGGCCGGCAAGCGCGTGGCGGATGCCCAGATCGAAGAGCACGAATCGAGGTGCGAGCGCCACCCGCCGGCGGGTTTCAGTGAAGGCCGGAATGCGCATCCCGAGAAAAGTATCCTCCAACACCTGGAAGAAATTTCGCAGAGTATTCACGGCAACTCCGACCGTGGATGCCATTTTCGTGTAGTTGATGAGACGGCCGGATTCAATGGCGGCAGCCTCTATGAAACGGCTGAAAGCCCCCATATCCCGGACGATACTCTCCTGTCGAATCTCGTTCTCGATATAGAGGTCTGCCCAGGTTGCGAGGGTTTCAGCCCAGCTCTCCCGGCTTTCCGCAAAGAGCCCTGGCAGGCTTCCGAACAACAGACAATCTTCGAGGGTTCTCGTGGGGAACCGGGGCTCTGCCGGAAGGCTCATCGGCAGAAGTTCACATGGCCTGCATTCGGCCTGCATGACGGGAGTCAGAGTGTAGGCAACGCTGCGGCCGGGAAGCAGGTTCGCGCTGCCCCGCCGAAGCTGCCGGGAGGAGCTCCCGGTGAGAAGGAAGCACCGCTGACCAGCGCCTTTGTCGTAAAGGAGCTGTACATCGTCAAGCAGCGCAGGCACTTTCTGGATTTCATCGATAATGACAGTCCTGATCTCCGGCCTTGCCTCCAATTCACGAAGCAGGAGACCGGTGTCCGTTTCAAACCGCCGCCTCAACCTGCGATCCTGCAGGTTAATCAGGTACGCCTCTTCGTTTTCCACCAGATGATGCAGGAGTGTGGTCTTGCCAGTTTGCCGCGCCCCGAATAGGAGGGCAATCTTTCCTGGCGACCGGGCGAGGTTGATCCTATTCTGGAGCGCCCTGTTGCAGTATTTCACAATCATTACCTCGCTGCATAATTACATGGCATTTGTGCAGTGTCAACTCGAGCGCTTTCGCTATTCGCACGCTCCCAGCAAGTCCAGAGTCAAGAGGGCCATGCCACTCACGCTGATCCAATCGAAGCGCTACATGGCTTCGCTGCCTCTTTTGCTATGTGATTTCCAATGCGCCCTTTCTCGTGCAAGAGTTTCTTTCTCTGCCCCTCCTGCGCCCAGAAGCGGGCCCTCATTCTGGGGGAGTATCTCAGCGGGAACCTCCTTCTCAATCTGCCACACCGTCAGTTCGTCTGGACCATTCCAAAGGTCCTCCGTTCATTCCTCAGGCACGATCGCAATCTGTTCGCCGACATCGGCAGGCTCATCTTCGACATCCTGTCCTCCTATTTTGGCCAGGCGGCGGGCAGGCCGATCTGCGGAGCCATGGTCAGCCGCTACGGCTGTATTCCTCCCGCGGCCGTGGAACCTGGAATGACCGCCCCGCCCTGGCCTCGCGTGCCCCCCAGAACTGGTACGGTCGGCAGGCCGCACAGCCTCCTGCCCCGGGAGAACCCACCGAGGTTCATGCAGCAAGCGCCAGTGACAGCAGGAAGGCATGGGCGCGCCTCTTGGCCATGATCTATGATGTCGATCCTTGGCGCTGTCCCGTGTGTGGAAGCACGACGTCCATGATCGCCGTGATACGCGATCCCGCCGAGATCCGCACCATCATCGCCTGCCTTGTCAAGCACGGCAGGGGCCCGCCCGAGGAGGGATGAGCCGCTCCCCTCCACGGACCGCCATCTGTGTCTCACCGGGCGATCAACCGGCTGTTCCCGCTCTGCCTTGCCCGTGTTGGGCAATGGCTACGACCACGCCCTGCAGCACCAAAAGTCGACTAAGCGGAATGCGGAATCGCTCTTCACGACGCCATAGGGCGGGCATAGAGTGGTCACGATGTCGTTGCCGTGGTTCCGCATTCAGGAGAAGGACGGCGAAGGCAGCGGATAGGGTGAGCCGGGCATGGGTGCACAACTGGAGGCCATAAACCTTCATATCACTTCACTTTCACTTCACTTCACTTACTGGCCGAGACGTACTTCGTGAGTTCGAAGCGCTCGTGCAGGCCTCCCACCATGGTGTTCACCGTCCTGGCAAGATCGCCGATCTCGTCATTGCTTTTCACGACGACCCTTCCTTGGAAGACTCCCGAGGTCACTTCGGCGCAGAGCTTCCCTATCGCCTGTACGGGATTCAGGACGACGCGACGGAGAAAGGAGCCGATGATCAGGGCGAGAATGGTGACGACTGCGAGGAATCCTACTCCGGCTCCACCTATCGTGACGGCTTGTGCCTTGATGACTCCCGTGACGTCGCTCCTGCTATCGATGACTCCGCGCACCGTGTGGTCGGCGCCGTGACACACTGTGTATTTTGGAAGGTGAATGAGCGGTCGATATGCCCGGAAGCAGGCGGCGCCTCCCGCGAAAACTGGTCCGTTGTCATCCCTGGAGAAAAGTTCCTGTAGGGGCAGGCCCGAAGCTTCAGTGAACCGAGGCGTCGGCATGGTCTTGCCCGGGGGTGGAGGCCGGTCCTTGATCTGAAATCGCTGCATATTCAGGTTCTTGTTCACTCGCTCGATAGTGCTGTTGTCGGAGAAGGCCCTCGTCCCGTCTCGCCGGTAAAGGGTTATGGTTGTGGCAGCGCTGGTGAGACTGACTTTCGTGAAATAGCCCACCGCTTCAGGAGAGTTCCCGGAAAGCATGAGGGTTTCCAAAGGCGCTGATCCCTCCGGGATTTCGGCGCCGGACACGCCTACTGCTTGTAGCGCGAATAGGAATCGAAACCGACCACGGTAAGGATGATGACTCCCTTGATGATGAACTGGGCATAGACGTTGATGCCCAGGAGGTTGAACATGTTGGAGACCACGTTCAACAGGAGCACACCGATCAGGATCCCGATGATGCTCCCCTCTCCACCGGAGACGCTTACTCCCCCGATGACGCAGGAGGCGATGGCGTCAAGCTCGTAGCCCTGGCCGGCCAGCGGCGAGATGGAGTTCAGCCGTGAAGCGAAGATTATCCCCGACATGGCCGCCATTATGCCGCCGACGACAAATGCCATGATGTGGTAGAAGTCTACCCGCACCCCGGAAAGGCGCGTGGCTTCCTTGTTGCCGCCAACGGCGCACACGTATCTTCCCAGGGTGGTCCGTTGGAGGATGAACTGCCACAACAAGATCATGGCGAGAAAAAGGATGATCGGGAATGGAATCCCCCAGAGGTGGCCGGAGCCGATGAATTTGAAGTCCTCGGAAACTCCAAGGACGGGATAGCCTCCCGTATACAGGTAGGTCATGCCGCGCAGGATGCTCATGGTGCCGAGGGTCGTGATGATGGCCACGATATGGACCTTCGCCGTGAGAACGCCGTTCACGAAGCCCGCCAGCGCGCCCACGGCCAGGACGACGAAAATGCCAAGGTACCAGGGCATCGAACCCTGAAGCTTCAGGCTCATGGCCGCGGTGAGCGCCAGGAGCGACCCCACCGAGATGTCGAACCCGCCGCTGATGATGACAAAAGCGGAGCCTATCGCCATGACCCCGATGATGGAGCTCTGTCTCAAAATATTAAGCAGGTTGGTGGGGGTGAGGAAATTGGGGGTGATGATGGAGATGATCACGCTGATGAAGAGAAATCCGATCATCAGCCCGTATTTCTTGATGGAGAATCCGCCGCGTCGAAACCAGGTTTTCTGAAGCATGTCGCCCGTGATGCTCATTTGCCGTTTCCTTTCAACATTTGGTGGACGATCTCTTCCTGTCCCACCCCGCGATTGTACTCCGCCACTACCCTGCCTTTCTGCATGACGAGTATCCGGTCGGAAACCTTCACGATCTCCGGCACCTCGGAGGAGATGAAGATGACGCATACACCCCCATCCGCCAGCTCCCGCATGATCCTGTGGATCTCCGCCTTGGAGCCGACGTCGATGCCCCGTGTCGGCTCGTCCATAATGAGCACCTTCTGCCGCGAGATCAGCCATTTGGCTATAACGACCTTTTGTTGGTTGCCGCCGCTGAGATCCTGGACGGGCTGATTCGGGCCGGCTGCCTTTATATCCAGCTGCTTGGAGATGCGGAGGGTTTCGACAAGCTCCTGGCGTTTCCTGATCAAGGCGCAGCGGGTGAACCGCGGCAGGGCCGCGATGCTTATATTCCGGAAAATCTCATGTTTCAGGATAAGACCGAGCTTCTTTCTGTCCTCCGGCACCATCCCGATTCCGCGTGACACCGCCGCAACCGGGGATGCTATCCTGCACAGCCTGCCGCCGACGAAAATCTTGCCCGCATCCCGCCTGTCCGCGCCAAAAAGAAGGCGGGCAAGCTCCGTCTTGCCCGAGCCAAGGACGCCTGCGATTCCCAGAATCTCTCCCTGATATGCCGTGAATGACACGTCGCTCACTGCACGCTTGCGCGAAAGCCCCTCCACACGCAAAGCCTCGGCGCCCACGTGGGGGTGCGGGCCAGAAGGCTGCTCCGCCGCGAGCTGCTGGCCGATCATCATTTTGACGATCGCGTCTTTGTCAAGCTCCGCCGTGGGACGCGTGCCCACCTTCTTGCCGTCCCTGAGCACTGTTATCCGGTCCGAGATCTGGAATACCTCCTCCAGGTAATGGGTGATGTACAGGATCGTAATGCTCTCCCTCTTAAGGTCCCGGATAATCTGAAAGAGGTGTGCGATCTCGGCGTCCGCGAGCGCATCGGTCGGCTCGTCCATGATGATAAAAGACGCATTGCGGACCATGGCCTTCAGGATTTCGGTCATCTTCTGCTCAGCCACGCTCAAGTCCCGCGCCTGCCTTTCGGCGGGGAGATAGAAGGAAAGCCTCTCGCAGACGCTCTGGAAATCCTTGCGCGCGCGCCGTTCGTCGATGATGCCCGGCAGCGCTTTATGCTCGATTCCAAGGAAGATGTTCTGGAGCACGCTCAGGGTGGGGATAAGGCTCGTTTCCTGATGGATTACTGTGATCCCGGCCGCCGAGGCCTCCCCTGGGGAGCCGAAGTCCCGTTCCCTGCCGTCGAAGAAAAGCGTGCCGCCGTCCCTCCGGTAGACTCCGGCAATGACTTTGACGAGCGTCGATTTGCCCGCGCCGTTCTCCCCGAGGAGTCCGTGCACCTCCCCCCTTCCGATTTCCAGGTCGACGCCGTCCAGGGCGCGAACCCCGGGGAAAGACTTGCTCACGTTGGAAAGTCGAAGGTGCGTCTCCATGCCTCCCGCGCTCTCAGTCTCTTAGCCTGCCGATGCGCTCGAGGTTCTCATGCGGGATGTCGAGCAGGTTCCACGACGCGACGATGCCGCGGGCGGGCTCGACCAGATGCGAGAAGTAGCGGTTGAGGGTTTCCGCGGTTATATCAATTCCGAATTGGGGATTCCTCACCGCTTCGATGCCGGCGTACACTTCCACACCCGAGGCCAGCCCTGCCCCCTTGATGAGGGTAAGCTCGGATGAAAGAATCTTCTCGGGCAGGCCGTCTGTGAGAAGCCGTTCTTCCGTTTCCGGAATGTCCCACCTGAAGAGCTTCCTCAACAGCTCGTTCGCCCCGCCGGCGCCGAGACGGGGTGAGAGTTCTCGCAAAGCCCTGCTCATGCAGGCGATCTCCAGCGGCAGACCCGCGGGGCCGACGGCATGGCAATAGATCATCGGCTTGACCCAATCGCAGGTCTCGCTCAGCGCGGCGTAATCCTGACCCACGAGGTGCGAGAGCGAATAGCTGAACAGGTCCAGACCCACCTTCAAGCCTTTCGAGCGCGCGTGGATGCTGAACCGTTGAACCGCCTTGACTACCGACCGCCGGCGGAACGCGGCGAGCCGTTCTAGCCCCGCGACGGTCCAAAGGGAATCGGTCTCCCCCCATTCGGC
>JBEKXR010000253.1:0-5884 GCA_049511935.1 Spirochaetia bacterium
TATGCTATCCCCTCTTGATGAAAGAGCTTTCATGAAGATACTTTCATTCCGACTTTGGCATGTTTTTCGGCGACTGTCAATTGTTTTCCTGTGAGAGGCTGCAGAGAATGAAGGGCGACGTTGTCGTAGTGGAAGAGCATCACCGGAAGGCTGCACGCTCCATCGTGCAAAGCATAAACGACAAAGTCAGATTCAAGTCATCAAGGTATGTCATCACGGTTGCCGGTGAATCCGGCAGCGGCAAATCCGAGACCTCGATTGCGATTGCGGACGAACTGGCAAGGCTCGGCGTTCGATCGGTGATTTTGGGGCAGGATGACTATTTTGTTCTTCCGCCGAGGTCGAATGACATCCAAAGAAGGAAAGATCCGGAATGGCTCGGACCCCACGTCGAGGTGAGGCTTGATGTGATGGAGGCGAACTTGAGCGCCGCTGTCGAGGGTGCGACCGAGCTGACCAAGCCGCTCGTCGACTATGACAAGGATTCCGTGCAGGAAGAGAGAATAAGCCTGATCGGCATCAAGGTGGTTATTGCGGAAGGAACGTATACCTCGCTGCTCAAGCATGTGGACACAAGGATCTTCATCTCCAGGAGCCGCCTGGACACCCTGGAGCACCGGCAGAAAAGAAACAGAGGCAACGAAGCGGGAGATCCGTTCGTCGAGCAGGTTCTGATGTGCGAGCACAAGATCATTGCGGGGCACAAACAGCTTGCGGACTTCGTCATCACAAGAGACTACCGTGTGCTGACCATGGAATGACGCAAGGGGCGAGGCATGGCGGTAAGGAACCAGGTTCAACTCATCACCTACCCGGATTCGCTCGGAGGAAATTTGAGGGCGCTCGATCAGGCGTTGAGCAGGCATTTCCCCGGCCTTTTTCAAGGAGGAGTTCATATCCTGCCGCCGTTTCCGTCTTCCGGAGACAGGGGCTTTGCGCCGCTGACCTATCTGGAGATAAACCCGCAATTCGGGAGCTGGGAGGACATCCGACGTATCGGCGAGCATTCCGACATCATGCTCGACCTGATGGTGAATCATGTTTCCCGGCAGTCACCCTATTTCCAGGACTTTCTGAAGAAGGGCCGCCGCTCGAAATACGCAGATTTGTTCATCACCCTGGACAAGATGTGGCCGGATCGGAAGCCTTCGGAAAAGGATCTTTCCAGGATATTCCTGCGCAGGCCCTCGCCTTTTTCGCACTTCACCATCGAGGAAACGGGCAAGGAAGAAACCGTCTGGACCACCTTTGGAAAACAGGACCCTTCCGAGCAAATCGACATGGACTGGAATTCGGATGTGTATCGGAAACTCCTTAGCGACTTCATGGCGAAGTTCAGCCGCAACCGCGTGAAGATGGTCCGGCTCGATGCGATCGGCTACGTGATCAAGAAAATCGGGACGAGCTGCTTTTTCGTGGAGCCGGAGATATTCCAATTCCTCGACTGGATCCGAAATCTGGCCGAATCCTTCGGGATCGAGCTCCTTCCGGAAATCCATGCGCCCTGCGCAACCCAGTTCAACCTGTCCGGACATGGATACTGGATTTACGATTTCATCCTGCCGTATACCATTCTCGAAGCCCTGCTCAAGCAGAGCGGCAAAAAACTGAAAGAATATCTCGGAATCCGTCCTCCGAGGCAATTCACGATGCTCGACTGCCATGACGGAATTCCCGTCAAGCCCGATTTGAATGATCTCTATGAAAGCGAGGACGCGAAGGAGTTGGTACGAACCTGTGTAAAGCGAGGCGCGAACCTGAGCCTCGTCATCTCGCCGGAGCACAGGGACCCGGACGGTTTCGACGTTCACCAGATCCGGTGCTCCTACTACTCCGTTCTGAACTCGAACGATGACGCCTATCTTTCGGCCAGGGCCATCCAGTTCTTCGTGCCGGGGATACCGCAGGTCTATTACACGGGGCTGCTTGCAGGTGAAAACGACAATGAAGCCGTTCAACGGACAGGAGAAGGTCGGGAAATCAACCGACATAACTACAGCATCGAAGAGATCGATGCCCGCATCCGCAAAGAGGTGGTCCAGAGATTGTTGAAGCTCATCCGGTTCAGAAACGAATATCCGGCCTTCAGTGGCGTTTTCCGTGTGCTCGATTCCGAAGAAAGCATTGTCTGCCTTCACTGGCAGAAGGCAGAAAAGACCTGCACGTTGACGGTGAACCTGAAAACCAGTCGATCTGAAATCGAGTATGCCGATGAAGCAGGCGCAATGGTGCGATACAGAGTTTAGCTCGCTCCGCGAATTGACTTTCCGCACGTTGCCGTGTATCTACTTTGTCACCATGCCGGGGGAGTGCATCCACATCGAGGGCCTTCGCGTCGAAAGAGAAGGGACGGAAATCCTGCGCGGCCTTTCGTTGTCCGTTGCCTGCGGAGAGCGGCTGATCGTCGCCGGGCCCAACGGCGCCGGCAAGACCACGCTGCTGAAGGCGATCCTCGGCCTGGTCAGGGCCAGTGCCGGGCGCATCCTCGTGCTCGGCAGCCATGTCGGTTCGCGCGAATGGGCGCGCGGGCGCCGGCGCGTCGGGTACGTGAACCAGGAATCGGTGCACGTGGATTTTCCGGTATCGGGCCGCGAGGTCGTGGAGATCGGCACCTGCAGCCTGCCGCTGGGCGCGTCCGAGAAACGCCGGCGGATCGAAGAGGCGATGGCCGCCGTGGGCTGCACCCATCTCCAGGGCCGGATGTACGCGCGGCTCTCCGGCGGTGAGAAGCAGAAGCTTTCCCTCGCCCGCTGCCTCTGCCAGGATCCCGAGCTCCTCCTGCTGGACGAGCCGACCTCCTCCCTGGATCCGCGCTCCCGCTCGGAGCTGATGGCCCTGCTGAAGGAGCTCAACGAGTGGCGCCGGCTCACCATGGTGATGGTGTCCCACGACGCGCAGGTGCTCTCGGAACCCGAGTGGAAGATCGAGCACATGGAGGCAGGCGCTTTCGCCTGAGACGCGGGTTGGACGTCATCCGGGCCTTTTCCTATCCACCGATCCTCCGCGGATTCACTGCCCTGGTGCTGGCCGGATGCTGCTTTCCCCTGGCGGGAGTATTCATCCTCCGTCTCAACCTCGTGACACTCCGCTTTACCCTCATGCACGCGGCGCTCCTGGGCGCGGCGGTCGGTCTTGCGCTTCGCATCGACCCGCTGCTCGCGGGGCTTCTCTTCGACCTGGTCGCGATTGCCGCGATCGCCCGCGTGGCGCGGGAGTCCGGCCTGGCCCTGGGATACGTGTCGACGTTCTTCATGGTTCTGACCATCGGCCTGGCCTTCGCCGTGATCTACAAGGCAGGCGTCCCGGCCAAGGACGCCTTCGGAATCCTCTGGGGCAGCATCTATTCTCTCTCGCGGATCGATCTTGTCCTCATCGCCCTGTACTCCGTGGCCATCGTGCTCTTCGTCACTCTCCTGTTCCCGCGCGTGAGCGCCGTGATGTTCCACCGGGAGATCGCCTATGCGTCGGGGGTCCGCGAAGCAGCCCTCACGACCGTCATCCTGCTCTTCGTCGGGGTGAGCGTGGCCCTGCTGATGCAGCTCATCGGTGCCCTGCTGCTGGATTCGATCCTGCTGCTGCCGGCGATCATCGCTTCCTTCACGGCGCGCAGCACGCGGGGCTTCTTCCTCCACGCCTGCATCATCGGTGCCTTCTGCAGCATTGCCGGATTTTTCGCGTCCTTCGCCCTCGACGTGCCTGCCAGCTCTGCGGTCACCGTCATCGCCGCATGCCTGCTGGGCGCGGGACTGATCTACAGGCGACTTTCGAGGAGGAGATCATGATCGATACATCCCGGGGCATCCTTCTGGCGGCCCTGGTTGCTCTCGGGATTGCTCTGCCGCTGTCGGCGCAGCAGTCAGCCCTTCGGGTCGTGGCCACCAATTCCTGGACCGCTGCCTTCGCCGCGGCGGCGGGAGCCGCGGACATCGTGACGCTCGCGCCGGCGGACCTGCGCCATCCGGCCGAGTACGAGCTGAAACCGTCGGACGTCGCCGCGCTCCAGGGCGCGGAGCTGATCGTGTGCACGGGCTTCGAAGTGATGGCGAAGAAGATCGCCGAGGCGGCCGGAAGCGGGAAAATCAGGCTCCTGCAGATCGATGCTGACTACTCCCTGGCCACGATGCGGGCATCCATCCTCGCAATTGCCGACGTCACGGGAACGCAGCCGAAGGCCCGGGCGAGCATTGCGTCGCTGGAAAGCTTCCTGGCGTCCTGGAAGGCGGAGCTGCGGGGCGCGGGACTCCTCGGCGCGCCGGTGGTCGTGCACCTGTTTCAGCAGCCGCTCATGGTGGAGCTGGGATTCGACGTCACAGGGGTATTCGGCCCCGGGCCCCTGGAGGCGGCGCAGATCACAAAGCTGACGCCCCTGAACGCGCGCTTCATCGTGGACAACTGGCACAACGAGGCTGCCGCGCCCCTGCGGGAGACGATGAAGGCGGCACGGTTCGTGTCGCTGATCAACTTCCCGGGACCGGATGGCACGGTGAGCCTTTTCGATGTCCTCTCGGACAACCGTGCCCGGTTGAAGACGGCCGCGGGGTACTAGCCGAGCAAGGCAGGGCAGGCGGATGCTGCCGTCAGTCTTCCGACATCAGTCCCGCTTCCACGGCATCCGCAGGCATTCCTCGGTGCGGTAGAGGCTGAAGTCCCCCTCGCCGTTCACGAGGAATGTCTTCACCGTGCTGTTCGCGAGGTACGCGCGGGCACGGGCCAGCGTTCGACCGGTGCGCGAGACGTCATCCACGAGGAGGACTTTTTTCCCCGGGAAAGGAGGGGATCCCACTTCCAGCAGCTGCGCATCCGCGAAGCGGGGCTTGTTCTCGTGGTCGCGGTAGTTGATGTGCACGACACCCATCGGGATGCCCCATTCCTGCTGCAGGAGCGCGGCGGGCATGATCCCACCCTGTGCAATGGCGACAATCGCCTCGAAGCGCTCTCCCTCCATCTCCGCGAGAACCCTGTCGAGCTCCGCGTAGAACTCCGTCCAGTCGATCGATTGGGTGTACACCATCGGTCGCTCCAATGTATGGCTGCCGGCTTCCGAGATCAAGAACGCCGCGGGAAACGCGGGAATCGACGTCACTGGCACGGGGCTCCCCGACAGGCTACACTGGCCCCAGGAGGCCCCCATGGCAGCGACTGGCAGCGACAGCGTGCTCCTTCTCATCGACGTGCAGAACGATTTCTGCCCGGGGGGAAACCTCGCGGTGGAGTCGGGCGACGAGGTGGTGCCGGTCATCAACCGGATTATGCCGTCTTTTTCGCGCGTCATAGCCACGCAGGACTGGCATCCGCCGGACCACGTGTCATTTGCGAGCAGCCACCCGGGCCGCCGGCCACTGGATGTTGTCGAGGCCGACGGCATCGAGCAGGTCCTCTGGCCCGACCACTGCGTCCAGGGCACGCGCGGCGCAGAGCTTCATCCCCGGCTGAATCCGGGGCGCATCGGGCTTCTCCTGCGCAAGGGCATGCGCCGCGGGCTCGATTCGTATTCCGCTTTCTTCGAGAACGACCACCGCACCGATACCAGCCTGCGCCATTTTCTCAAGGGCATGAAGCTGCGGGAGCTCTTCATCTGCGGCCTCGCCACGGATTACTGCGTTCTCGCTTCCGCCCTGGACGCCCGCAGGCTCGGGTTCCGGGTGACCCTGGTCCGCGACGCCTGCCGCGGGGTCGATTTTCCGAAGGGAGGCATCGAGAAAGCGATCGCGGCCATGCAGAAGGCGGGAGTCCGGATGACCGAGTCCGCGACGCTCTCGGGATAGAGATTCCCCATCGGTGCGTGGCAGCCGGGGAGGTTGCAGGGCCGAGATGGCATCGATAGCCCACGGGATGGGTGCGTAGAGCAGAAGACGCAGGTGGCGCAGCCCGGGTTGGGCATCAC
>JBEKXR010000254.1:0-5882 GCA_049511935.1 Spirochaetia bacterium
CTCCCCCCGCGCAATACCGAACCGCGGCAAACGTCTTTGAAGAAGAGGAGCACCTGATGCTGAAGCTGTTTCGCCACCTGAAGCCGTACAGCATCCCCGTCGCGTTCATCATCGTGCTGGTGGCAGGTCAGGCCCTCGCGGAGCTCTACCTCCCGACCCTCATGTCCGACATCGTGGACCTGGGCATCGTGAGGGGCGATACGACGTACATCATCCGGGTAGGCGGGCTCATGCTCCTGGTCGCGCTGGTGGACATGGCATTCGCGGTGGTGACCGCTCTCCTCTCCGCCCGGGTGAGCATGGCGTTCGGCCGCGACCTCCGGAACATGGTCTTCTCCCACGTGGAAGGCTTCTCCCTGCACGAGTTCGACATCATCGGCACGCCCTCCCTCATCACGCGGACGACCAACGACATCACCCAGGTGCAGATGTTCACCATGATGCTGATGCGCATGATCATCATGTCCCCGATCATGGCGGTCGGGGGGGTGATCATGGCCCTCCAGAAGGACGCGAAGCTCACCTGGGTCCTCGCGGTCGTCATCCCCGTCATTGCCGCCGTCGTCGCCCTCACGGCAACACGGGCGATGCCCATGTTCCGGGCCATCCAGGCGCGGATCGACCGCATCAACCTCGTTCTCCGGGAGGGCCTCTCGGGAGTGCGCGTCATCCGGGCCTTCAACCGGGTCGAGCACGAGACGAGGCGCTTCGATGCGGCAAACCGGGATCTCACCGCGATGTCCATCCGCGTGAACAAGCTCATGGCGCTCATGATGCCCACGATGATGTTCCTGATGAACCTCACCACGATCGCGATCGTCTGGTTCGGGGCCCAGCGGATCGACATGGGAGAGATGCAGGTAGGGAGCCTCATGGCGTTCATCCAGTACGCCATCCAGATCCTCTTCTCCCTCCTCATGCTCTCCTTCCTGTTCATCATGCTCCCGAGGGCCTCCGCCTCGTCGGTCCGGATCAACGAGGTGCTGGCCCTCTCACCCGGCATCCGGGACGCGCAAGACGCCCGCACCGCGGGCGAGGAGCGCGGGCACATCGAGTTCAGGAACGTCACGTTCGCCTACCCGGGAGCTGAGGAGCCTGCCGTCCGCGACATCTCCTTCAACGCGAAGCCCGGCGAGGTCACCGCGATCATCGGAGGCACGGGTTCGGGAAAGTCAACCCTCGTGAACCTCGTCCCGCGGTTCTACGACGTGGCCTCGGGCAGCATCCGCGTGGACGACGTGGACATCCGCGAGATGCCGCAGGAAGCCCTGCGGGGCAAGCTCGGGTTCGTTCCCCAGAAGGCGGTCCTCTTCAACGACACGATCGCGAACAACATCCGCTACGGCCGCGAGGGAGCCACAGACGAGGAGGTGGCTCACGCGGCGGAAACCGCCCAGGCCCTGCAGTTCATCCTGTCGATGCCGGAAGGCTTCCAGTCCGTGATTGCCCAGGGGGGGATGAACCTTTCGGGCGGGCAGAAGCAGCGCATCGCCATCGCTCGGGCGCTCGTGCGAAGGCCCGAGATCTACATCTTCGACGACACTTTCTCGGCCCTGGATTTCAAGACCGATTCGCAGCTGCGCGCGGCGCTGAGACAGGAGACGGCGGAGGCGACCGTGATCATCGTGGCACAGCGGGTGAACACCGTGATGGATGCCGACAGGATCATCGTGCTCGACGACGGGCGCGTGGTGGGCGCGGGGACACACCGCGAATTGATGCGCGCCAGCGACGTCTACCGCGAGATCGTCTCGTCCCAGCTCTCCGAGGAGGAACTTGCATGAGCGACGCACGCGGAACCGGATATCACGCGCCCGTGGGGGCGCCGCGTGCACCCGGCGCGCCGGTGGGCGCGCCGCCGGCCGGCAGGAGGAGGCCCGGCTTCGGGCCGGGCGGCCACCGCGGGGGCCCGATGGGACTGGGGGCGCCGGTGGAAAAGGCGAAGAGCTTCGGCACCTCCCTGAGGCGGCTTGTGCGCTACCTGCGGCCGCGCATGGGCCTGCTGGTTGCCGTCTTCGTGCTCGCGGTCGCCAGCACGATGTTCAGCGTTCTCGCGCCCAAAATCATGGGAAACGCCACGACGATGATCTTCACGGGGCTCATCGCCAGGATGCGGCACGTTCCCGGCGCGGCCATCGACTTTTCGTCCATCGCGCGGATCGTGGTCCTGCTGATCGGGCTGTACACCGTGTCCGCGCTCTTCAGCTTCCTCCAGCAGTTTATCATGGCGGGTGTCGCGCAGAAGACAGTCTATGACATGCGAAGGGACGTGAGCGAGAAGCTCGCCCGGCTGCCGCTTGTCTTTTTCGACGGCCGCACCCACGGGGAGATCATGAGCAGGGTCACCAACGACATGGACAACATCGCCGGCACTCTCCAGCAGAGCCTCGGCCAGATCATCACTTCCCTCGTCACAATCCTGGGGGTCATCGTGATGATGCTCACGATCAGCCCCCTCCTCACGGCGATCACCCTGGTGGTGCTCCCGCTGAGCTTCGTCATGACGAGGATCATCGCCCCGCGCTCCCAAAGGTACTTCGCGCAGCAGTGGAAGCACATCGGCGAGCTGAACGGCCACGTGGAGGAGATGTACACGGGCCACCCCATCGTGAAGGCCTTCGGCCACGAGCGGAAATCCATCGAGAAGTTCACAGCCGTGAACGAGGAGGTCTACAAGGCGAGCTGGCGCGCGCAATTCGTCTCCGGGCTGCTCTTCCCCATGATGACTTTCATCAACAACATCGGGTACGTGGCCGTGGCCGTTGCGGGGGGCATCATGGTGACCCGGCGGACGATCGCCATCGGCGACATCCAGGCCTTCATCCAGTACTCCCGGCAGTTCACCATGCCCATCGCCCAGACGGCGAACATCGCCAACGTTCTCCAGAGCACTGTCGCCTCGGCGGAGCGTGTCTTCGAGCTCCTCGACGAGCAGGAGGAGATCCCGGACAACCCCGGTGCGACGACACTCGCATCTCCCCGAGGGGACGTGCGCTTCGAAAACGTGCGGTTCAGCTACAAGACGGATGTGCCCCTCATCACGGGAATGAATCTCGACGTGAAGCAAGGCCAGACCATCGCCATCGTCGGGCCCACGGGGGCCGGCAAGACCACGCTGGTCAACCTGCTCATGAGGTTTTACGAGACCCAGGAGGGCCGCATCACCGTGGACGGCGTGGATATCCGCGACGTGCGCCGGGGCAGCCTCCGCTGCACCTTCGGCATGGTCCTGCAGGATACATGGCTGTTCAACGGCACCATCCGGGAAAACATCGCCTACGGAAAGGACGGGGCGACAGAGGAGGAGGTCCAGCAGGCTGCCGCCGCGGCGCACGCGGACCATTTCATCAGGACACTGCCCGATGGCTACAATACCGTTCTCAACGAGGATGCGTCCAACATCTCGCAGGGGCAGAAGCAGCTTCTCACCATCGCCCGGGCGATCCTGATCGATCCTGCAATCCTCATCCTGGACGAGGCGACAAGCTCCGTGGATACGCGCACCGAGGTGCTGATCCAGAAGGCCATGGGGCGCCTCATGCAGGGCCGCACGAGCTTCGTCATCGCGCACCGGCTCTCCACCATCCGGGATGCGAAGCTCATCCTCGTGATGGACCACGGGAAGATCATCGAGACGGGCACGCACCGGGAGCTTCTCGCAAAGGGGGGATTCTACGCCGAGCTGTACAACAGCCAGTTCACCGGAGCGAACATCGAGGCAGAATCCGCCTCCGGCAGCGCTCAATCCGCCTCCGGCGGCGCGGAGGAAGCGGCCCGTGTGGCCCAGTAGCGAATTCGCCCGGGCGCGTGTGACGCTGCTCTTTTCCGTCATTGCCTTGGCTGCCGTTTCCTGTTCCACCCCTCCCGCGGCGCCACCCGCGCCGGCAAAGCAGCAACAAGAGGAAGTGATTGGCTGGGAAATATCGCCGGCACGGGGATATGTGGACAGGTTCGGGTTCGTGAGGCTCAGCTTCACACCCCCGGGGCGGTTCACGGTCCACCTCGGGCGTCAGGAACTCGACCACGCAAACACGGCCTGGTACAGCTTCACGGTCACGGAGGGCCCCTCCACTCTGCTCAGTCTCGTGGGGGAAGAAGGGATCCCCAATATCAAAGGCCCTGACGGCAACTGGTGGAATGACGTGGATCTGGATCTTCCGCATCCGGTATCCGCAGAGATCCGCGTGACGGTCCAGGACAGGAAAATCGATCTGGCTTACGCCTTCACTCTTCGGAAGATTCTCCGCCCTGAAAGGGTCAGCGCACGAGGGAGAAGCCGATGCCTGCGCCCATCCCCTCGTTGATCACGTACCCGAGCTCCTTCACCTTCCCCGTGCTCATGTTCTGGGCGAAGACAGGGTTGAACGCCTTCACCACTTTCGCGCCGGGCATCTTCTTCTGGAGCTGCTCGTCTCCGCTGGCGGAGAACTTCAGCGCGAGCGCCCCTTCCTTCGTGATCACATTGGTCGCGTCCACAAGTGGTTTGCCGTCCGCCCCGGGGCCGATCTCGGCCGCCACGGCGTCCAGGGCGAGGTACGGGACGGCGAGTATCACGATGTCAGCCCAGGCCGCCGTGTCCCTGACGCCGCAGTCCTTTCCGATTATCCCGATCTTCTGTTTCATGAGAGCCAATGTACTTCCCGTCATGGACGGAGGCTATTCTTTGATCCCGCCCGACGTCATCCCCATCACGATGTATTTCTGGAAAATGATCGCGATCAGCACGGGAGGCAGGGACGCGATCACCCCTCCCGTGGCAATCATCTCGTAGTCCACGTAGTGCTTGCCGCTGAACTCCGCAATTGCCACGGGGATGGTCTTGGCGGCGAGGGTCGAGGTGAAGACGAGCGCGAAAAAGAACTCATCCCAGGCGATCAGGAACGAGAGGATCGCCGTGGCGATGATCCCGGGGCGGGCCATCGGCAGGTAGATGTGCCACAGGACCTGCAGGCGGTTGCAGCCTTCTATGGACGCCGCCTCCTCGTAGGTCCTGCTGAGCGACCCGAAGTAGCTCTGCATGACCCAGATCACGAAGGGCAGCGCCATGGACAGATACAGGAGGATGAGCGTCGGCTTCGAGTTCAGCATGCCCATCCTGCTCAGCAGGAGGTACAGAGGCATCACGACCACCACGGAGGGCACCATGTAGGTGAAAAGGATCATGTACAGAAGCCCGCCCTTGAACGCGAAACGCAGCCGTGCGAACGCGTAGGAGGCGAGGGACCCGATGACAAGGGCGATGACCGTGGTTGCCGCGGACACGATGAGGCTGTTTCCCATGGCGATCTTGAACGCCCAGGCGATGTCGTTTTCGGGGTTTGCGGCGACGTCGGCGAAACGCTGGAAGGTGACCTCTGGGGGGACGATCTTCAGCGGGACGGAGATCACGTTGCGGTGGATGGACACCGCGGTGATTCCCATCCAGAGAATCGGCGCCAGGGTGAACACGAGGAGGAGAAAGGCAAAGGAATACTGCACGGCGGGGAACCCTCGGCTTCGGATCATGGCTCACCTGCTTCCCTTCTCTTCATCGTCCTGACGTACAGGATCGTGAAGAGGAGGACGATGATTGCGATCAGGTAGGACAGGGTCGAGGAGATCGAATACTGCAGGTTGGCGAACGCCTTGAGGTACGCTTCGTACACGAGGACCTTCGTTCCGTTTGCCGGCCCGCCCCGGGTGATGACGTAGAAGATGTCGAAGGCCTTGAACTTCTCCACGGTCCGCATCACCACCACGACGGAGAGCGTGGGGACGAGGTAGGGAAGGGTGATGTGCCAGAAGCGGCTGAAGACCCCGGCGCCGTCCACGGTCGCCGCTTCGTACAGGGACTTGTTGATGAACTGGAGGGCCGCCAGAAAGAAGATGATCGCAAACGGCGT
>JBEKXR010000255.1:0-5855 GCA_049511935.1 Spirochaetia bacterium
ATGCGCGCGCTGGATCCCGTCACGTAGAACACGATCTCCCCGGCGTTGGCCCCCACGCTGTCGATCCCGACCACGTAGTCTCCCTTGCCCTTCAGCGTCACCGCATCCACCTTCTCCAGCAGGAGCAGCCGAAGCCCCTCCATCGATTCGGGCTTGTGCGTGGACACCACCGTGCCCTTCACTCGCGCCAGTACCATGACCCTTCTCCTGTCCGGCCCGCTCTACTTCTTCGAGCCCGCGGGCTTCCGCCCCAGGGGGAGCGCCGCGTCCACGCTCTCGTGCGGCCGCGGGATCACGTGGGTGCTCACGATCTCGCCCACCTTCTCCGCCGCCCGGCTGCCGGCTTCCACCGCCGCCCGGCAGGCGGCCACGTCGCCGCGCACGATCGCCGTCACATACCCGCCGCCGATCTTCTCGTATCCCACCAGGTCCACCTTCGCCGCCTTCACCATCGCGTCCGCGGCTTCGACCATCGCGCTGAACCCCCGCGTCTCGATCATTCCCAAAGCGTCCATCTGGTTATCTGCCATCTCGTTCTCTCCTTACGTTTCCCGCGCCTAAATGCGCGCCGCATTCGCGGCGATTTCACGTCCGCCCAGGCTCCCGAGCCGCGTCTCCACGACCTTGCGCGCCTCGATCACCTCCGCCTCTTCGCCGGCGATGTAGATCCGGCCGAATGCGCCGAAGCCCAGCACCTCGATGATGTTGATCTTCGCCGTCTTCTCGGCCTCGTTGGCCGCGTAATACGCGTAGCCTGCGGGCTCCACTTCCAGCACGTACAGCGTGTCTCCCCGCAGCACCATGTTGCCGTGCCTGACCTTGTTGATCAGCTGCGCGTGGTGGTCGGAGATGTTCTTGATCAGCTGGCTGGTCATCACCCGCGGCTTCAGGCGGTCGGACTCGCTCTTCTTCAGCTCCTTCAGCACCGCCTCCCCTGCCATGCGCGCATCCCCCTGGCTGTCGGAGTGCACCTCCAGAAGCCCGTAGGCGCGCTCCACGATCTGCAGCCCCGGGGTGACGTTGGTCGCCTTCAAGGCGATGTCGGTGAGCCGGTTGATCTCGATGCCGGGGGCGATCTCGATGACGCAGCATGCCTGCCCGCCGATGGGGTAGTAGCCCTTGGACACCGTGGCAATGAACGAAGCGTTCTGCAGCTGCAGGGAGTCCAGGAACACGTAGCTCCTCAGGTCGACGGCCATGGCTTACCCCTTCCTTTCCGTGCGGCTCAGGGGAAGAGCCTGGTCCACCGACGCGTGCGGCCGCGGGATCACGTGCGTGCTCACGATCTCGCCCACCTTCTCCGCCGCCCGGCTTCCCGCTTCTACCGCGGCCCGGCATGCGGCCACGTCGCCGCGCACGATCGCCGTCACGTACCCGCCGCCGATCTTCTCGAATCCCACCAGGTCCACCTTCGCCGCCTTGACCATCGCGTCGGCAGCCTCCACCATCGCGCTGAACCCCCGCGTCTCGATCATTCCGAGCGCGGCTCCCGCGCCGAGGGCATCCATCTGGTTCTCCGCCATCCCGTCCTCCTCTCAGTGCATCTCGCGGCCGCCGGTGACGTTGAACGCCTGCCCTGTGCAGTAGTCACCGTCAACGGTCAGGAATTTCACAAACGATACCACATCGTCGATTCTGCACAACCTCCCGAGGGGGACTTTCGAGGTGAACTGCTTCACCACCGCGTCTTCTTCCATCTTGAGGTTCTCCACGTACCCCTTGCTCACCGATCCCCACACGCCCGTGTTCTCCACGATGCCGGGACACAGGCAGTTCACCTTGATGTTGTCCTTGGCGAACTCGAAGGCCATGGCGTGGGTGATCGAGATGATCGCTCCTTTTGCCCCCGAGTAGGCGGCCATGATCGCCGAGCCGGTTTTCCCCGACTTGGAGGCGAAATTGATGATCCGCCCGTCCTTCTGCTTCCGCATGGTCTGCAGGGCGGCCTGGGCGCACCAGACGGATCCATTGATGTTGATCCTGTTCATCTTGTCCAGCCGCTCCGGGGTGATTTCGGCGAAGGGCTGCTGGTCCACCGCCCCGGCAACGTTCGCCAGCGCAAAGACGTCGCCCAGGTTCTTCGTGATGTCGTCGAAACAGGCGAGCACCGCCTGCTTGTCGGTGATGTCCACCACGTATCCGCGCACCGCGTGGCCCGCCTTCGCCAAGCGCTCCGCCTGTGTCACAACCTCGGGGTTGAGGTCGATCATCGCCACCTTTGCCCCCAGGCCCGCGTACATTTCCGCCACGCCGAGCCCGATGCTCTTGGCCGAGCCGGTCACCACGCAGGTCTTTCCCTTCAGATCGACGCCCATATTTTTCTCCTTTTAGATAAGCATTCCGCCGGTGATGTCGATCACCGTGCCCATGATGTTGAACGATTTCTCCGATGCGAGGAACGCCACGGCGTATCCGATCTCGACCGGCTGTGCGAACCGGCCGGAAGGGATCCGCCCCTCGTATGACTTCTTTAGGTCGGGGTCGGTCCACTTGTCCTCGTTGATCGGGGTGCGCACCATCCCCGGGGCGATTGCGTTGGTACGGATGCCGTAGGGGAGCAGCTCCCGGGCGAGGGTCCTGGTCATCATGTTGATCGCTGCCTTGGCCGAGGCGTAGTGGGCGTGACCCGCGGTATTGTACGTGATGCCGGATTTCGAAGACAGGTTGATGATGCTGCCCTTGATCCCGGCAGAGACCATGTGCTGAGCGACACGCTTGCAGAGCATGAAAGGCCCGTTGAGGTTGATTTTGATGACTTTTTCCCAGTTGCAATCCGGCATGTCCAGGATATTCTCGGTGGGCCAGATCCCCGCATTGTTGACAAGGATGTCGATGTGGCCGTACGCAGCGATTACGTCCTTCACCATCGCATCAAGGTCCTCAGCCTTGGAGATATCAGCGTAAAAAGCCCGGCAGTCGGTCCCGTATTTCTTCGACAGATCCACGGAAAACGCCGTCACCTCGTCCTTTCCGACGATCCAGTTGACGCCGACATTCACCCCTTCCTGGGCAAGGGCTTCGCAGATCCCCGCCCCGATCCCCGTTCCTCCGCCTGTCACGATGGCGGCTTTTCCCTTCAACCCCAGATCCATGAATCGTTCCCTCCATCTTCCCTGGATAGGCTTTCGATCACTGTATATAGCGCTATATATAATATCAGATCCATCTTGTCAACAGGAATTTTGAGAATTTTTTCACGCCCCGCGGAAGAGAGATATGAGCGTTTCCCGCTCCATGGTCGCTCAGCCCCCGAACGCCGGCTCGAGCCTGCCGCGGACACCGGCGTTCACCACGAACAGATCACCGGCATCCGGGTATTTTCCAATCTGCTCAGGGCTGAGCCCCTTTTTCCCCGAGGTGATGTAGAGCCGATCGAGGTCGGGTCCGCCGAAGGCCATGCAGGTTGCCGTGGGTACGGGCACTTCGATGTGGCTCACCTTCTTGCCGTCAGGATCGTACCGGGTGACGCGAAAGCCCTGCCAGTGCCCGCTCCAGAGGAACCCTTCCGCGTCGACAATGAGCCCGTCCGGATGGCCTTCATTTTCGGGGACCTTAATGAGCACCCTGCGGTTCGAGACCGTGCCCCTGCGGGCATCAAAGTCGAAAGCGGTGATGCGATTCACCCACATCTCCGTTACGTAGATTGTTCTTCCGTCAGGGCTGAACGAGATGCCATTCGGCAGCACGATCCCCGTTTTGATCGTGGCGATGCTGCCGTCGGTGTCGACCCTGTGCAGGGAGCCGTCAGGGGCATCCAACGCTTCGACGTTGAAGGACCCGGCATAGAACCGCCCGTCGGGACCGACCGCCCCGTCATTCATGGCCATGTGCGCGATTCCCTCCACCGGGTTCCCGCGGACCTTTCCGCTGGCCGGGCTGGCGTCAAGGAGAGCGAATCCATCGCGGACCACGGCAACCCATCCACCCGACTTGCGTCGCCCGATCGCCTGCACGAGCCACGGCGTCTTCACCGTGCTGGTTCTGCCCGTCGAAGGCTCGAGGGTCGTGAAAACCGGGTTCTCCGTGTCGATCCACGAGAGACGGCCGTCCGCAGGGTCCCAGATCGGAGACTCTCCGCACTGGTTCTGGCAGTGGACGAGGTTGATAGCTTTCATGACGAGCGCTCCTTACGCTATATAGCGCGATGGAGAATTGAACCAGAAACTGCAGCGAATGTCAACAAGAATTCCAGGATAGAAGTTCAAAAAAGGTCCTGATAGAACTTAAATAATTGATTTATAACAATTTATTCCATTACCCCAAGCTTCATATGATCCACCTGGATTCTCACCTGCTATTGACCAATTCCTTGATAATATATATAGCGATGCTGGAAAGATCGATGCAGAAACGGAACGCATACCTTGCGGTCCTCGCCCGTGCGGGAGACGCTTCTTGAAACAGCGAGCGCAGCGCCCTATTGTGGCGAACGGCGGCAGCCGCATGTCACCGGAACCCGTCGACTCCAATCGCTACCTGTACGAGCAGATCTACAGCGAATTGAAGGAGGAGATCCTGGCCGGCAAGTACCGGAAAGGAGACTGGTTTCCGCCCGAGCGCGTGCTCAAGGATCGGTTCAACACCACGCACCTGACCGTCAGGAACGCCCTCGCCAAGCTCGTGCTGGAGGGGTACATCGAGCGCTACAGCGGAAAAGGAACGCTCGTCATCTATTCCTGGGAGCGGAGCTCTCCGCCGCGCAGGTCGCTCAGGTTTCCCTACGCTCACCTCATCTTCGCCGGCCTTGACGAGGCGAATGCGCACATCCTGGGCACGCTTGAGGAGGAGCTTCGGAAGCTGCCGCTGGCGGTGCGTTTCTCCTGCCATCGCGGGGACGTGCTCCTCGAGCAGAGCCTCTACCGCGAGGCCGAGGAGTCCGGCGCGTTGGTCATTTTCGAGCCTGCCGGCTCGCAGGATTCCCTCGCGCACGCCGGCGCCCCCCTGCGGAACACCATCCTCATCCGCAGCGCGGATCCGCGCGTCCAATGCCCCCAGGTCGTGGTCGACGATGCGGAGGGCGCGAGAAAGGCGGCGCGCTACCTTCTGGACCTCGGGCATCGAAGGATTGCTCTCCTGGCCCCTGCGTACTCCCCTGCGAGCCTCGGAATGCGGCAGGGCTTCGAGGAGGAGCTGGCCTCCCAGGGCATGCCCGGGGGCACCGGCTCGATCGAAAGCTGTGCGCCGGGCATCGAGGGCGGGACGCTCGCGGCGCGCAAGATCAGGGACCGTGACCCCGCGTGCCGCGCTTTCCTCTGCGTATCGGATGAGACGGCGGCGGGCACCGCACATGGCCTGCGGGAGTCGGGTCTCTCCCCAGGCACTGACTGCTCGGTGATCGGCTGCGGGAACACGCGTCTCGCCCAGGCGACAGGCCTGACAACGATCGATCCCTGCTTCGACAGGCTGGCCGAGCGCGTCATGACGACGGCCATGGAAGCTATGAGTCGCGGCTCCTTTGCAAGCGACGTTTTCCGCATCAACCCCGAGCTTCGCATCCGCGATTCCTGCGCGCGGATGAAACTGTCAGTCTAGCAGCTTTGCCTCTCGCCGCAGCCCCGAAGCTTCAGGACGGGACTTGCGAGCTTCTCCCTGGGAACCCTTTTCTGCTCGGTAAAGAGACCGCCTTCGATCAACGCCACGGTCCAGGTGCGTTCCAGATGCTGCGGAAGGTCCGTCTCTCGGCAAGAGAGGCTACGAGAGGTTCGAGGAACACTTTGACGGGAGCGACGACATCCTCAAAGGCCTCCGGCGCGTCGACAAGCCTGGCATTCCTGATGAACCCCTGCCATTGAACCTTCTTGTCCGCTTCCTTCACGAACGAAGGATCGAAGGCCGTGGGGGCGATGGTGATCGGC
>JBEKXR010000256.1:0-5853 GCA_049511935.1 Spirochaetia bacterium
CTCGAAGCGATCATCTTGAGCGCGGCGCTCCTGCTGCCGTCCTCGCTCTCTCTTCACGGCGGAAAGGCAGGAAGGCCGGCTGGCCGCATCGTACTAGTTTTCGCCGCGAGCGGTCTGGGATATCTCCTTACTGAAATTGCTTTTCTCAACGCATTCGCTCTGCTTTTCTCCAACCCTTTCGTTACCATGTCCATCGTCCTGGGGGGTCTTCTCATTTTTTCCGGGATAGGCGGCCTCATCTCAGAGCGGCTCCCTCGACATTTCCTCTCTCCGACGCTTGTCCTGATCCCCGCAGTTCTGGTTCTACTCCTCTGGGCTCTCCCTCGCGGCCTCCTTCTCCTGCTCCCGCTCGCATTGCCCGAAAGAACAGCAACATCAATTGGATTTCTCCTGATCCCTTCGGTTCTCCTCGGCATCCCATTCCCTCTGGCCATGCGCTTCGAGGCGACAACGGATCGCGAGCGCGCGTACGCCTGGGCTGCAAACGGCTGTGCCTCTGTCATCGCGTCTCCTGCAGCCGCACTCCTGGCCATGAGCCTCGGCTTGCGTTCTCTCCTGGTGACGGCGGCCACCTCCTATTTCCTTATGCTCCTTGGCGCTGCGGCCGGGGGCCGGTGGCCTCAGTCGCGGGGGTGATGGCTTCAATCCGACCTCGAACGGAAGCGGAACGGACGGGCCGCAGGCAAAATCTGCCGGACACCCGAGAACTGAGACCTGCCGTCACGTTCCCTCGAAAGGTTTCCGAGGGCAAAAAGATTGTCTCAAAAGGAAACTCGACGCGCTGCCTGGTTGGTATTTTCGTCGTGTTCGCGGAGCAAGAATCGCCTCAAAAGAGAGGAGAGACATAGGAACGAGTTCACGATGACGATCGGAGGCGCGCCTCGTGGACGAGGAGCAGTTCGGTCCCACACTGCCAATCCTGCCATTCCGCGACCTGGGCGATGCGGTCAAGCAGGGCGAATGCGACCCATTATGGGCTCGGAGGCTCGATCTGGACGAACGATGTCAGTCAGGGAATGGAGCTCGCAGCCAGCCTCGAATGCGGTACGGGATAGGTCAACCAGCACGGGACGCTTGACGGGTCCGTGCCCTTTGGCGGCACGAAATGGTCCGGCCTCGGACACGAGATGGGTACCTTGGGATTGGAGGCATACACACAGGCGCAGGTGGTTCACGCGGCGAAAGGCGGAACCAAAGGGTCAAAAAAGGAGGCTCAGCCTGCGCCAGCGGGACGAGCGGCTGGACGGGAGACTTATGCGGGAATCGTGAGGCCCCCTCATTCCCTCACTGTCGTCATTTCATAGCCGTCTCTTTTCAATATGTCCACAACGCTGCCTTCCCCGCCCAGGTGCGCGGCGCCGACCACCACGAAGCTCGTGCCGGGCAGTTTCAGCAACCCCTCGATCTTCTCGGCCATGGCGGCATTGCGCTTCCTGAGCACCAGCTCCTTTACGCGCTGGTCCGCCGGCGTGCCGCTCATCTCCGCTTCGAGGATCTCGGCCATGCGCGCATCGTCTCCCACGAGCCAGGCGTCGAATAGCGCTCCGATCTCCTTCTCGAGCTTTCCGCGCTCGTCGAGGTACTCCACGAGGAGCGCACTCTGCTCCTGGTCCGTGAAACCCGCCAGGAGCTCGACCTGGAAGTCCGCCGTCTCGAGCTCCATGATCTTGCGGTCTCCCACTCGTTGGAGGAAATGCAGGTCCACGCCGTTTTTCGAGTCGTACCCCAGCCTGGCCATGTCGAGGGCCGCAAGAAGAGTGTAGATGACCCAGGGCCGGAAACGGTCGAGGCTCGCCGCGGACAGCCCCAGCTCGGAGAGCTTCGCTTCCAGCCGTTCGGCGTCCGTCGTGCCCAACTCACCGCGGAGGGTGCGCCCCGCGGGCAGAACGCCGAGAGAGAAGATTTTCCGCTGGAGTGCGGCCTGGTCGAGCACCCGGATGTCCGTCTCGACGACAAGCCTTACGGACTGGGAGAAAGCGTTCTCCACATAGTCGTTGAGCGGGTAGATGTCCGGCTTCGCAACGTGGACGGAGCCGAGCAGGTAGACGATTGAGTCCCCGCAGGTGACCCGCCTGAGCAGGAGATGCTCGACCTGAACGTTCTGGGCAATGACCGGCCACGCAAAGCAGAGCGCGAATAGGAGAACGGCGAGCCGCCGCGCGATTCGATTCATGACGTCATGGAACGCGAAAAAGCCTTCGACACGGCTGATAACATGCTCGCCTTGCCTTCTGAGCTGTGGGTCGCCCGTTCGAGTCGGGCTGGACGCGCAAAGTAATGAGCTGCAGAAAAAGGAATCAGCGCGGTCATCTGGCACCTGCCTTCATCGCCGAAGGATCGATTCATCCTGCGGCAGTTTCATGAGCCGCCAAAGATCCGTTCCGTGAAACCAGACTATCGGCGGCTTCCTCCCTTATTCCGTTCCTTCGGCTTCATCATTCGAGCAGCCACTCGTGCCACAAGGCCCCGAGGTGAAAGCCGTATGGATTGAGTCATGATGTAGTTGAGTCTGCCATCGACGACATAGGATTTTCCGCGCTCCAGGGCTTTCAGAGCACTCGCGATTACGCTCTCAACGGTGCGCTTCTTTCCCACTGCTGCGCTTTCACCTGCTACCTTGGAAAAATTGGTTTCCGTTGCCCCCGGACAAAGGTCAAGCACTCGTATGCCGTGGCTTCGATACTCAGCCCAGAGAGCTTCCGAGAAAGAGAGAACAAACGCTTTGCTCGCACCGTACACGGCCATGAATGGCGTAGGCTGGAATGCCGCCGTCGACGCAACGTTTATCACGATGCCCTCGCGCCCTTCAACCATGCGGGGCAAGAAAAGATGCGTGAGCCGCACCAGGGCGACAACGTTGAGCATTATTTCCTTGTGGTCTTCGTTTGTGGAAAGGGTATGAAATGGGCCGTGGGAACCGAACCCCGCGTTGTTGATCAAAATGTCAACGTGATGACCTAGTTTCTTGACCGCGGAATAGACTTTGTCTGGCGCCTTCTCTTCCGTGAGATCGGCCACTATCACCTCGACAGCCACTTTCCGCGCCTTTCTGATCTTGGCGGCCAGGCGATCGAGCTTGCCCTTCGATCGAGCAACCAGGATCACGTTCGTGCCTCTCGCGGCCAAGGTCTCCGCGAAGGATTCCCCGATTTCCGATGAGGCCCCAGTAATGAGTGCCGTCTTCTTCTCGAAGCCTATCATTTCTTCCCCTTTCCGGATTCCAACATGATTCAACAATGCACACTACTCGATTTCCTCCAGTTCGGCCCACTCGTCCTTCACCTCCCGCTCGTATATGTTCTGGAGGACTTGGTGCACCATTCCTCTGGCCGCCTTTTTCTCTTCCACGTCCATGTCGCTCGTGCGAATGAGCTGCGCGAGCTCAGCGAGCAGGCGGGACGCCTTTTCCGTTTTCGCAGGCATGATTTCCAGGTTATCGTGCGTCACGCCGGACCCGCCGCGTGGCTGAGCGCCGGAGAGCGCCAGATAGCGGAACATTTGAAGTGCCCCGTCGATGCGTAGAAGGCTCCGCTCATCCTGCCGCCTGAGAAACCGCACGATCCTGCCGATGATCGGGTTCTCCTCGGAGACGTCGGGCGGCGACCTGCCAAGGACGAGGGCGTCGATGGAGACATGGTATTCCCTGGCCAGATCCTCGAGAACGTTGCCGGAGGGAAGCTTGTCGGTGTTCCAATATGCCTGCAGCGTCTGGTAGTGGTGGCCGTATTTCTTGCAGAACTGGTTGCGGTTGGAGCCCGCCCTTTGGAACACTGTCTGGACCCTCGCGTAGAACTCGTGCATAGCTTCCTGCTCCCTATGACTGCGACCCTTCGAGCCGCATCGTGTTCACAAATGTAAGCACCTCGCGGAGCTGAGGATCGTCGAGGAATTTGAGCTGGTTGAAGATCTGCAAGACCAGTGGATTGCTTTGACGCATGTCGAAGGCGGTCTCTCTTCCCGACAGGAGAAACTCCAGCGACAATCCCAGCGCATCAGCTATGGCAAGCGCACGATCAGCAGGCGGCACACGCCCGTGCGTCTCCCAAGAGCTCCATGTGCTTGCCTTGATCCCAGTTTGACTGAGCAACCACGACCTTTTGCGCTCAAGCTCGATCAACTTGATATGTACGCGCTTATAGAATGATTCCATATATGAGTAAATAGTATCATATTGAGTAATAAAATACAAATATTTTTTAGAATTCGTCATTATTGACTTGAAATCCCGAAAAAACGTTATACCAATATTCTCAATAGCTATAATATTACTCATATGAGTAATATTATAACTACTAATTGAGATAGGAGGTACGAAACTATGAGCGACATGAGAGTTGGGCTTGCTGACCGGAAAGTGACAGAAGGATTGTCAGCCAGGAGGTTTGAGATGAGTAACAACGATATCGTACCGGAGTTTGATGATGGCAAGGACGAAGCCATCGGAATCCGTCTGCAGCGTATAGACGATAGGTGTCTTATCCTCTACCTGCAGGGCCGGATCGACATCTACTCTGCCAACAGCGTTCAGAAGAGAGTCGACCGAGCCATCGAAATGGGCTTCGTGAGGTTGATCTTCGACGCCCGCGGTTTGAGCTACGTCTCATCTACGGGCGTTGGTACATTCGTCAATCTTATGAAGACCGTGAAGCTCCGCAATGGGGATCTGATCTTCCTGCATATCCAGCCGCTGGTCTGGCAGGTTTTGGATCTCCTTGGGTTCACCAAGTGGTTCACGGTCGTGGAGGATTTGGACGAGGCCGTTCACTCATTCAACGGAGTCCTCATGGACTGGCCCCTCATCTTCAAGTGCCCCATATGCGAGAAGAGGTTGAAAGCAAGCAAGGCTGGCCGCTATCGCTGCCATGAATGCCACACGATTCTGGCTATCAACCCCGAGATGCAGATCTCTTTAGGATAAATAAGGAGGCAACATGAAAGCGCTACCGCTTGCAAAACCCAATGAGGCGATCAATGCATATGCAAGCTTCTCAAAGCCAAAGTCCAGGGTGATCTGGCAGCTGAAGCATATCTGGCTCAAGATCACGTGCTACCGCCCCAAATGTCTGTAACCAGTTGGCCCGCAGGAGTGCCATACTGTGGGCCGACGGCTCTGGTCTCTGAGAAGAGGTGACCTCATGAAGAACCTTTCCATTACCCTCGCCGACACGATCATGGCCCGCCATCCCGATCCCCTGACCATTCCGTACAAGAAATGGTGTTACGTACACGGATACGTGCTGGCTGGCTTCGAGAAACTCCACGAGTCGACGGGGAACCCGAAGTATTTCGACTACATCCGGGAATACGTCGACGCGCACGTGACGCCGGAGGGTGACCTGCCGGCGTTCACCGGAGAGAGCCTGGACGACATGATGGCCGGCACTGCGATCGTCGCCGCGCACCAGAAGACGGGTGAGCTGCGCTATCGGCGCGCGGCGGAGAGGATCCGTCATGCCTTCAACGACTACCCGCGCAACTCGGACGGGGGCTACTGGCATTCCCGTTCCCTGCCGCACGAGATGTGGATCGACGGCGTTTTCATGGGCCAGATGTTCTTCACGCGCTACGGCACTGCCATCGGGGATCGAGAATCATGCTTCGACGAGGCTGTCAGGCAGATCGGGATCGTTGCAGATCGCCTCAAAAAAAGCAACTCGGGGCTCTATTTCCATGGATACGACGAGGCTCGGAAAGCGGCCTGGGCCGACAGGGTGACAGGGCTTTCCTCCGATGTGTGGAGTGAGGGGCTTGGATGGTACGCGCTGGTGCTCGCAGAGACCCTTGCCCTCATCGACCCTTCGCATCCCGGAAGGGTACGTGTGCTGGGGATTCTCCGCGACCTTGTGGAGGGAC
>JBEKXR010000257.1:0-5835 GCA_049511935.1 Spirochaetia bacterium
CCTTGGGGTGCTTGGTCCAGTTGGTGATCCCGATGGCGTCACCGAAGATCGGGTCCTGCATTTCGAGCTTCCCGTGTCCTCCCATGCTCGGCCATTCCATGATCCCCACGATGTCCTCTCCGAGGGCCTTCACGTAGATGGAGTACAGCGCGGGGAACAGCGGGATGATCGCGCACTTCTTCGCGGTGAACTGGCCCCAGAGGTCATTGATGGAGATGGTGTTCCCGCCCTCCAGGTAGTAGCCCGCGTCTCGGAACGCCTTCCAGTTCTTGGCGAAGTCCGCGAAGACGTCGTTATAGAGTGGCTTCTTGTTGTAGTACGGGATGACGTCGGTGATCTTGTCCACGTAGGTGGGGAACGAGAAGCTGAACCACCAGTCCGCGAAGATTCCTTCCTTGTTCGCGTACCCGAAGGGGGTGAGGCCCGCATTTTTCAACTGCTTGCAGACGGCGAGGAACTGGGCATAGGTCCACTTGGGCGGGAACTTCTTCCAGTCGATGCCCGCCTGGGTCATCATCTGCTTGTTGTAGGCGATGGCGATGTAGTTGTTGCCGTACGCGGTGCCGTAGACGTCACCCGTGTTCGGGTCGGTGCAGCTGTCCAGGAGCAGGAGGTTGGACAGCTCATCCTTGCTGAAGAGGTTGTTCTTGTTCAGCGGGTAGTGCAGACCCTGGCGCCCGCCCGTGACGATGTCGCTGAGGCCCGTCCAGTTGAACACGACGTCCGGCCCCGACTGCGACATGGCCGAGGCGGTGAGCAGCTCGCGGAACCCGCTGTCGCCCTTGTTGACGATGGTTACCGTGATGTTGGCGGACGCCTTCAGCTTCGCCGCGGCGTCTTCCATCACCTTGTTCAGCGCGCTGTCCTTCTCGTAGACCGTCCAGTACTCCAGTGATACCGCCGGTGCCGCAAAGGCCACGATCGACACCGCACACAGCATCACGCCCAGAACGACGAGCTTTTTCATACCCGCGCTCCTTTCCGAGCTAGAGCTTGCCGGGACCGTCCGGCGGCGCAACGCGCCCCTTGCGACGGTTCCCGGAGAAATCCACGTTCAGCGTGACGATCTTCCATGGCGGGAACTCCACCACGAACACGCCATTCCGCCCCGGCACCATATCCTGGCGCCTCTCGGCGAGGTCTGTCCTGTGTATCGATGCAACGGGCTCTGCGAAGCTGAGCGACGCACGCACCGTCTCCCCGGAGGCATTCCAGAGCCTCAGGATGCAGCCGTCGCCCTTTTCCGCCTTCTTGAGGGCGCTCAGCACGATTTCATTCCGGTCGACGTGCACGAACGAGCGGGCACCCTCGGTTCGGCGACCGCTCGCGCCCAAGCTGAGGACCAGCGGGGGGACGGCGAACTGGTGCGCCCGTTCAAGGATACCCGCGTCCTTCCACGATCCGGCGTGCGGGATGATGGAGTACTCGAAGAGGTGCTCCCCCGCGCACTGCGCCCCAGGTGTCGGCAGCGTCCACCCGCCGTTTCCTTTGCGTGCCAGGAGGTCAGGACGCGAAAGCCATCCGACGCAGCGCAGCAGGGTCAGGGCGATGACGGCATTGCCGTGATCGTCCAGGATAACCTCGTGCTCCGGCAGGCCGCGATTGGCGACCGTCAGCCCGCGCTCCCCGGAGAAGACGCTTACGAAGCTCTTCTGCGGGTTCGTGGAGGGCGGCTCGACCCAGTCGGCGAAAGCCGAGGCGTCGCGGGGAGTGACGGGACGGTCGTCGACGGAGAAGATGCCCTCGGCGCTTCCGAACCGGGCCGGCCCTCCCAGAGGGAAAAGTACGCGGAGCCTGTGGTCTTCCGCCGCGTTCCTGACCACGGTCCTCACGTCGATGCGGGGGGTTCCGCGGCACAGAGAGATTCGGGATTCGATCTGTATCTCGGCAAGCTCGTCGGACCGGCTTTGCCGGTCCGACGCGAGGCGCGCCGGCGCTTTCACAACGCCCCGCATCACCAGCGTCTGGTATGCCTCGCTTCCTTCCGCCGTGAGCGATACGCTCGTCGGCTCCAGGAAGACCTTCGCGTTGCGCGAGGGCCAGGAATACGTGTACTCGTCCCCCGCGTCACCGCCATCTTCGAAGACGTGAAGCCCCCCGTACGTCAGACCCATCCTCTTGTCCTGCACGCGCAGGGAGGCATGCGCTGCCTGGAAGGTGACCAGGAAGAACTCGTTTTCCATCCGCCCGATCCCCGGTGCTGCCGGTGGCGCCCCGTAGAAGAGCCGGAAATCGTGGACCGCAAAGCCGACGGGAGGAAGTGCGGACGTGGCAAATGAGAACTCCACCCGCCTCCCGCGATACATTTCCGGCTGGGTCTGGAGGCTGAGGTGCATCGTGTCCTCGCCCTTCACCGCATGGATAATGCCTTCCACCTCGTTGCCCGCGGCGTCGCGCACGACGATGCCCGTGGGCACCCGCGTGTCCTCGGCCGGGTGGAACTCGTCCAGGACTCCCGTCTCGAAGTTGACTTTGCGCAGGAGCCGCTCCCCTGTCACGATGCTCCCTCGGACCACGTCTGCGCGCTCATGGAGCAAGGGGTTGAAGACGGCAAAGCTCCCGTCCCAGGAGGCATCGGCCTCGCCTGCAGCGCCCCGAATCGCCGTGGCCGCCGTCTCCACGATTGAGCCGCCGAGATCGTCCAGGAACCTGTAGCGCTGCATCATCTCTTCGTGGATGGCGTCCACGCCGCAGCCGCAGATCGAATCATGCGGGAGGTTGGAAAGCAGAAGCCGCCAGGCCTGGCGCAGCTCCGCCTGAGGGTATTCCCCGCCGCACATGGTCCACGCGAGGGTGGACAGAGGCTCGGCATACTTCTCCAGCAGGACTTCCGCCTTGTAGTTCGCCTGCTTCAGGTACATCCGGGTGGAGATCGTCCCGCCGAGGAGGTACGCGCGAAAACCGGAGCGCAGCTCGCCCTCGGCCCTCTGCAGGGGGAGCCCCTGGGCTCGCAGGGCGTGAAGATAGTCCGCGAGGCTGCCGTGGCGCAGCTCACAGCGCGGCAGCCTCTCCTGCGCGACGCGCAGGTTGGACGGGAAGCTCCTTTGCGGCGCCACGTGATCCACGCCATTCATCAGGAGAATCACCTCCCCGTCGGTGAGCGGCTCCAGCGCGCCTATATTCAGCTTCAGCCTGTCCACGAACGCCTCAGGGTCTTCCGGCATGCACGCGGCCACCCCGTAGCTGAACGGCAGGTTCACGCCAAGGATCTCCGTTCCGTCCTTCCCTGCCCAGGTAAGCTCCGTACGGGTGATGTCCGGCCCCAAGCCGCGCCAGAACACGATCTCGTTCATGCCCAGGCCGGTGAGGATCTGCGGAAGCTGCGAGGGGTGGCCAAACGAATCCGGGAGGTAGCCGACATTCATCGACCCGCCCAACTCATCGCACTGCCGCTGTCCCTCGAGGTAGTTGCGGATATGCGATTCGCCTGAAATCAGGAATTCATCGGGGAGAACGTACCAGGGACCGATGGAGATGCGGCCGGCGGAAATGTGGGAGAAGAGAAGCGCTCTCTTTTCAGGTTGTACTTCCAGGTAGTCCTGGATCGCAATAGTCTGGCCGTCGAGCATGAAGGTGTAATCGTCGCGTTCATCGAGGATGGAGAAAAGCTCCTCCATAAGCCCTACGAGCATGTACCTGCTTTTCTCCCGGGTCATGTACCATTCCCTGTCCCAGTGGGTGTGGGAGACAAAAAACGCCTGCACGCAACCCCTTTTTTCCCTGAATGCAATCGTGTGTCAATTGACAGTGACACGAAACGAACGCGTTAGCAAGCAATATCTACTTGTACCGGCCGTAGATCTCGGCTGCATCCATCATGGCGTTGATGTGCTCGGGGGGGGTTCCCGGGGGGATGTTTGCGCCGTCCTGAACGATGTACCCCTTGAACGGGGCCAGCTTTTCGATGCACGCGCGGGTTGCTTCCCGGATTCGCTGCGGAGGGCCCTGCAGCACGAGGAAGGGATTCACGTTTCCCAGGAGTACGACCCTGCCTCCCATGACCGCGGCGATCCTCTCCAGATCCACCTGGTAGCCGAATCCCTGATACTCGTCGATGGCGAGATCGTCCCGGAAGACCTCGAGGAGGTGATCCGTCCTGCCGCACATGTGAAGCGATGCGCGGCCGTCGAAATGAAACCGCAGCCTCTTCTCCTGCGGCAGCACGAGGCCCCGGTAGGTTTCGGCGGAAAGCCCTGCGGCAAGGTCGTCGGTCCAGGACAGATCCCGGTCCGTGAGGCCTTCCTCCTCCCAGCAGAAATCGAGATAGCCGATCAGCTTGTCCGTGACGATGCGCATCAGCTCCGCCACGAACCCGGGCTTTTCGTGAACGGCCGTGAAGAGCTCGGTCTGTCCCATCAGGTCGCCGGCGACACCGAAGGGGCCGTCAGAGGTGTGCGTGAGCGCAGGGTTCCGGCCGGGGTGGAAGACAGGTCCCCCGAGGAACCGCACCGGGTATCTTTCCGCCACGCTGATCATTGCCCGCCGGTACTCTATCTGCCGCTCGTTCAATTCGCCGTGGACGAAGCCCATCCTCTCGAGCCTTATCAGGTCTTCCTCAGTCCGTACCCAGCCCCCGGCAACCCACGGGATGTCATTGTCGGGAAACTCCACGGCGCAGCCGAGGCTCCCGGCCTCGAAGGTGTTCTCAAAATCGGTCCACGCGCCGGTCCATGCGCCGGTGATGCTGTACGCGTCCGTGCGGATGTTCTCCATGAGCCACTTCTGCCCGAGGATCTGCGCGCGCAGCATCACCTCGGGGTCTCCGTAGTACGCACTGAAGGGCACGCCGATCCGGGGAAGGAGATAGCGGTATGCGACAGCAGGAAGAACGGGGACGCGGTCGGGCTCCTCGAACCGGCGCGCCGCCTGCACGCGCTCCTGGCGGGCAAGAATGTCTTCGTACGGGACTCGAATCTCGATGACCTCGGCCATGGCAGGGCGTATGTGCTTTTGCAATCGTGTGTCATTCAAGATGGCACGAATCAATCGCAATGGCAACCTGTTGGTTATGATATGGTGCTGCTCGTGTACCGTGCAAGCTGGTATGAGTCCAAGGAAGTGACACATGACAAAGAGAGAAAGGGTCGGCATCACTCTGGCTCAACGCGAGCCCGATCGCGTTCCCACGGGAGAAATCAGCATTGAGGCTGGCTTCGCGAACAGGCTTCTTGGTACGACGTTTCCCGACGACTACCAGCATTACGAGCACGATCGCCAGGTCCGAGAGGAGATCGTCGCCTGTGGCTTCGAGGGGCTGCACTCCCTGCAGCCGTCTGCTGGAATGGACATCGCTGAGATCAAACGAAGGTACGGTAAGGATCTCACGCTGATCGGGAATATCGATCTGGACTACGTCATGACGATGGCTCCCCCGAGCGAGGTCGAAGACGTCGTGAAGAGAACGATCGACGCCGTGCCGCCCGCCAACGCCCTGGCGATGTACGAAACCGCGCATCGCTATGGCGTGTACGGCAAGGGCATGTATTGATGGCGCAGGCACGCCCAGGAAAATACAGGCGACCCCCACTCGTCATTTCAGTACATTCGGAAGGATGACCATCAAGGAATACGCGGCAAAGCTTCCCGCGGACACGAAGAAGCTGGTGCGGGAGCTCACCGACATCGTGATGAAGGCGGTACCTGACGCGGAAGCGGCGATCAAGTGGGGCCAGCCGGTTTTCTCCAAGGGCGGCCCCTTCTGCTACATCAAGCCCGCCAAGAGCCGGGTGAACATCGGGTTCTGGTGGGGAACGAAGCTGAAGGACCCCGAGAAAGTCCTGGAGGGCGATGGCGACAAGATGCGGCACGTGAAGATCCACGGGCCGGTGGACCTGA
>JBEKXR010000258.1:0-5828 GCA_049511935.1 Spirochaetia bacterium
TGGCGCAGGACATCGACAAGGTGAACGCCCTGTACCTCTCCACTGCAGGGGCCCAGGTCTCCACGTCCAACGCCGCCTACCTGCCCCTGATCGACCTGCTGGGGTTCACGTTCGACATCGACGACCTGATGTACAGGAACCGCAACGCCACGGGCAACGCGAAGCGGGACTATTCGCGCAAGATCGCGCCGCTCGTCGACATCGTGACGAACCTGTTCGGCCTGCAGAAGGCGCAGGACATCGTGTCCGGGGGCATCGGCTCCGCCCTCGCGGTGACGCGAAAGACCCAGGTGCAGGGGGCCCTCATCTCGATCGACCCGGGCACCGGCTACATCCTCGCCATGGTCGGCGGCCGGCAGTTTTCGCGCGCGGACCAGTTTAACCGTGCGACGCAGTCGCGCGTGCAGCCGGGGTCCGCCTTCAAGCCGCTGTACTACTCTGCCGCGATCGACTCCCGGAAATTCACCCCCGCGACCATGATCCTGGACGCCCCGGTGGTCTTCACGAACGCGGACGGGACGCTCTACGAGCCGCTGAACTACAAGGGACAATGGCACGGAAGGGTGCTCCTCCGTGATGCTCTCGCGGAATCCATGAACGTGCCGTCGCTGAAGGTGCTCGACGGGATAGGCTTCGATGCCGCGATCCAGCGGGCGAGCAGGCTGCTCGGCGTCACCGATCCGGCCGAGATCGACAAGCGTTTCCCGCGCTATTACCCCCTGGGGCTGGGCATCATCTATGTCTCGCCTCTGGAGATGGTGCGCGCCTACTCGGTGTTCGAGAACGGCGGACGTGAGGTCGAGCCGGTTTCAATCCGCTATATCGAGGACCGCAACGGGAAGATCATCATGGAGCCCGCGAAGGAGGCCCTTGCGCGGGAGAGCCGCAAGGGTGATGCGGCGCAGATCATGAGCCCCCAGACCGCCTACATCATGACGAGCATCCTGCAGAGCACGATCAAGGAAGGGACCCTCGGCGGCCAGGGCAACCTGCTGGATATCTGGAGCGACAAGAGCCAGCCTTTCGCCGCGAAGACGGGAACCACCCAGAACTGGGAGGATGCCTGGACCGTCGGCTTTTCACCCTACATGACCACGGCCGTGTGGTACGGGTTCGACGAGGGCAACCGTTCTCTCGGCACGGCGCTCACCGGCGCGGCCATCGCGGGCCCCACCTGGGCGTACTACATGAAGGCGGTCCACAAGGACCTGCCGGTGAAGCGGTTCACCCGGCCCGAGACCGGCCTTTCCGAAATGGTGGTCAGCGCGACCTCCGGCCTCCTCCCCACGGCATTCACGAAGAAGACGATCACCGAGCTGTTCCTCCAGGGAACCGAGCCGCGGGCGTTCGATGAAATCGATGAGTACAATGCGACGCAGACCGACAGCGCCCTGGAGACCCTGAAGAACTCCATCCTGAACAACCCGGCCCTCAGCGGCTCGGGGGATTCCGCGCCGCCGCCAACAGACACGGCGGGCACACCGTCGCCGACACCCTCTTCCGGCGGCAACCCTCTTCTGGACTGACGGGAGGCAGCCGGCATGCGCCTGTACACGACGGATCACACGTGGGTCGAGGCGGACGGGCCGCGCGCGCGGGTCGGGATATCGGATTTTGCGCAGTCGGAGCTCGGGGACATTGCGTACGTGGAGCTCCCGGCAACTGGGGCACGGATCGCGCGCGGCGAAGTCGTATGCACGGTGGACTCGCTGAAATCCTCCAGCGAGATCTATGCCCCGGTTTCCGGGGTCGTGGTCGAGGTCAACACCCTCCTGAGCACGGAACAGAACTGCACCGTTGTCAACCGTGATCCGCTGGGCGAAGGCTGGCTGATCGTCATCGAGATGCAGGACCCGGACGAGCTGAAGCTCCTCCTCGCCGAGGAGGAGTATGCCGCCTACACAGGGGGGGCCTGACTCTCGGGCTCGCGACGCCGCCTGAAAAGCCCGCCCAGGAATGCGCCCCAGCGTCTCGCCGTGCGCACGAGGAGCTTCTTCCGAGAGGCGATGCTGAAGTCCTCCGCCGCCTCCTCCAGGGTGAACAGCGGCCCGTACCTCTTGCCCAGCTCGCTCCAATGCCCTCCCACGTACACGTACAGGTCGGCCTCCGTGCATCGCGGGAACCTCGCCAGCAGTCTCGCTTCCCGGACGATCTGGATGATGGGAAAGTACACGGTGTCGTACCATGAAACCGCGGCATCCTCGAAGGGGATTTCCGCGGCCTGCTTGAGATTGATGTACCACTTGTGCTCGCGGATGTGGCCGAGCAGCTCGTCGTAGCGGCCCACCTCGGTGAACTCGATCGCGCAATCGGGCCGGCGCCGGTCCAGCTGCGTCTCCTCCAGGAACCGCGCCTTCTCGAAATCAATCACCGCCCTCTTCAACTCGTCAAAGCCCATGTCGGGAGTCAGCGGGATCTCGGAGGAGAGGGAGATGACCTCCGCATCGATGAACTCCGCGCCCTGCGCCCTGGCGACTGACACGCGGTGGTTGCCGTCGCGCACGAAATACGCGCCTCCGATCTCGAACACCTTGATGGGCGGCAGAAAAATGTCCTGGTAATGGGCCATGTCGACGCTCATCCATCGGCGCATGAGCTTGTCATGCCGGGGCAGGAAGGCCCGGTTGAAGTCCTTGTACCGGCCTTCGCTGCCCACGATCCTTTCGATTGCGATGGTCTGCATCCCCTTGTACGTTTCAGACTCGGGGCGCAGAAGCGAGCGCACGTCCCCGAGGGAGAGCATCTCGTCGTGCCGGGCCTTCAGCAGGGAGAGGATGCGGGTGATCGTCTCCCGTGTGCGCAGCTTGCCGAAATCGCTGCGGGCCATGGTCTGGAACGAGTTGTTGCTCATCGGGTGCTCTCCAGGTCGATCACGACGTGGTCGTAGGCATTGATGATGGTCGTGGAGCCGTACCTCGCCTCGCGCGCGGCATTCCGGTCGTACAGGTGCACATGGCCGTGCACGAGGTAGCGGGGCTTGAAGGTCTTCATGAACCAGAGGAAGATCTTGAACCCCGTGTGGCAGGGATCGGGGAGGTCATTGATGCCGTACGGCGGAGAATGCGTGATCAGGACGTCGAGAAATCGACCGTGAAAGACGCGGTGCCAGAGAAGGCCGGGGAGCAGGCTGAGCATGGTGATGAACATCGTGAAGTCGGTGAACTGGTTTTCACCCCCGTTGTACCAGATGCTCCCGCCGAGCCCCGCGATAGTGAGGCCGCGCACGCGCACGACCCTCCTCTCCAGGCACACTGCTCCCGCGCCGATCTCCCACGGCGAGGATTCCTCCCCGGGGATTAAGGGATCGCGGACCTTCCCGTACTGCCGCCTCTGCTCCAGGTGGTGATTCCCGAAGACGAAGAAGAGCGGCCGGTTCAGCGAGCTGATGATGAAGTCGTAGTACCCCAGCGTGAGGTCCCCCGCGCTCAGCACCAGGTCCACCTTGCCGTACCTCTCTTTCAGACCTGTGCTGTAGATCAGGGGATCCACATGATCGGCGATGCAGAGCAGTCTCATTCTGTGTTCCTGAATATATTGAATCGCGTCGCGCCGTGCAACGTCGTGCCGGCAAGCTTCACAAGTCGCTGACCGGAGTGGTACCGCTTTGACAAAACCGAGGTTTTCCTGTATATAATTGACGCACGCAACCCGAGGAGGGACATTATGGATAAAATGGAAATTCAGGAGAAAATCGTGACGATTCTGGCAAGACATACATCCGTCGACCGCTCCGCCTTCACCCCGAATAAGGATCTGAAACTGGACCTCGGGCTCGATTCGCTGGACGTCGCGGAGATCGTATACGAAATGGAAAAAACGTTCGGCATCTCCATCTCGGATGAATCCGCGGAGAGAATCCAGAAGATCTCCGACACTGTCGAGTTTGTCCATGAGAAAATGACTGAGTCAACACAGGACGGCCTTTCGGTCCAAGAGAGATAGCGCGCCGGACCTGCTCCCCATCCTGTCATTTCCTCCCCCTCTGAAAACCATCAAGCAGGCGGTCTGCATACCGACGATTTCAATGGGGACTCCACGTCCCCGAAGTCGCCGCGCGGTGTGCAGTGCGGTATACTTATGGAGGGGGGTGGTTCGCGATGAAACATGTCATTGCGGCCTGCGTGCTTCTGCTCGCTTCGGCCGCGCTTTTCGGCGCCTCGGAGTTCTTCGACAAGGGAGAAGCGCTTTTCGTGCAGAACAAGCCGCAAGATGCCCGTCCCCTGCTGGAAAGCGCCCTGAACGACGACCCCTCGAACGAGAAGACCTATCTGTACCTGGGAATCATCTACCAGCAGCTCGGTGACGCGCAGAAGGCCATCGATATCCTGAAGCGCGGCCTGAGAATCGCCACCGCCTACAAGGACCTCTTCTACTACAACATGGGCAACGACTTCTTCTCCCGGAAGGAGTTCGCCTTTGCGGAGGAGATGTACACCAGCGCCATCGACGGCAACAAGAGCCGGGCCGAGAGCTACCTGAACAGGGCGAACACGCGTCTGCAGCTGCAGAACCTCGACGGCGCCCTGGCCGACTACACCCTCTTTCTCCAGCTTGCCCCGCAGGATCCCCAGCGTCCCAGTATCGAGAAGGTCATGGCTCTCATCCGCCAGGTCGAGGACGACAAGGAGAAGGCACGCCAGGCCGAGCTCGCGAAGCAGCAGGCTCTCATGAACGACGTCCTCAAGAGCCTCAACAACGCAGGGGACTCGACGAAGAACCTCTCAGTGGAGTCCATAAACGGCCAGACCGACCCCGTCAACGTCGACATAAAGGACTGAGCGCATGCAGAAACCCACCTCCGGAAAGGGCCGGCCCGCCGGCCCCGGCGTCACTCCAGGTAAGTCTCCGCAGCGGACACCCCGCATCCTCGGTCTGCCTGTCGCTCTCGCGATCGTCCTCGGCATCCTCGTCCTCGGCGCCGGCGGCGCGGCGATCGTCATCACGGCATCCCGCGGGGCCGCCGCCGCCCAGCTCGCCGACGGCCTGAAGAAGGCGGACTACTACGCGGGCAAAGGCGAGTACGAGGAGGCCCTGAAGATCCTCAACACGATGAGCATCGACAATCCAAAAGTGAAAGCGGCTCTGGATGACGTGCTGGCGCGCAAGAAGACGGCGGATGATGCGGCGAAGCAGAGCGAGCTTGCCGCGCTGAAGGCCCAGCAGGACCAGCTGAAGGCGGGCCTCGCGCAGCTCGGGGACAGCCTCAAGAACAGGCAGCAGCAGATCGTCGTGCAGCAGCCGGCGAAGCCGGTGCCCGAGGATGCAAGCGCAAAGGAGAAGGAGCTGCAGAAGAAGGTCCAGGACCTCATGCAGAAAGGCGCCGCTGCGTTCAACGCGGGCCGTTACGCGGAGGCGAGGAAGAACTTCGAGCAGGCGGCAGGGCTCGCCCCGGACAACTCGGATGCCCTTGCATACGCGGGGCTTTCGTGGCTCCGGGACAACCCGTCCGACCCGGCGAGCGTGCAGAAGGCGGTCGATTTTTCCAATGCGGCAATCGCGAAGAATCCCGACAACTGGATCGCCCACAGGACACTCGGCGAGGTGTACGACAGCCGCAAGCTTTCCGATGCGGCAATGCGGGAATACAAGACTGCGGCGCGGCTGAACCCGAACGACCCGGACACACTCTATGCGCTGGGCAAGCTCCAGTACCGGGCAAAACTGTTCGCCGACGCTCAGACGTCCTTCGAGCGCTGTGTCGCCCTGCGCCCGGATTTCACTTCCGCTCATTTCAACCGCGGCATGTCCCTCGTCCAGCTTGGGGACAAGGCGAAGGCGCTGGATGCCTTCAAGGCGGCTGTGGCGACCAAGAAGGACTTTGCCGACGG
>JBEKXR010000259.1:0-5786 GCA_049511935.1 Spirochaetia bacterium
CAAGGAGCCGCACAAGATCATCCGCTTCGCCCTGGATCCCGAGCAGGGGCTGGTTCGCGGCCGCCACTTCGACGCGCTTGCCCATGCGTTCACGGCGCCTGCCGTCGCCGAGCAGGCATGGCGCATCGTCGAAGGGATGTCCCGGCTGTTCCTGGAAAAGGACTGTTCCCTCGTGGAGATCAATCCCTGCGCCCTCACGCGCGCCGGATCCCTCGTGGCTGCCGACGCAAAAGTGATCTTTGACGACAACGCGCTGTACAGGCACCCCGAGCTGGAGAGCCTTCGCAGTCCGGAGGAGTACGGTGAGGACGAGATGGACGCGAAGTCCAGCGGCCTTTCGTATGTCGGTCTGGACGGCACGATCGGGTGCATCGTGAACGGGGCAGGGCTTTCAATGGCAACGATGGACCTGATCAAGTATTTCGGCGCGAACCCGGCGAACTTCCTGGACGTCGGCGGCAGCTCGAACCCGGAGAAGGTGCTGAACGCGCTGCGCATCATCTCGAAGAACCCCCGGGTCAGCGCCATCCTCATCAACATATTCGGGGGCATCACCCGGTGCGACGACATCGCGCGCGGGATCCTCATGGCAAGGGAAAAGCTGAGCATCCCTGTCCCGCTCACCATCCGGCTGATCGGGACGAACGAAAAGGAGGGACGGCAGCTCCTCGAGGCGGCGGGCATCGACGCGTACACGGACCTCACGGAAGCGGTGCAGGCCGTGGTCGGCAGGGCGCCGCGTCAGGGAAAGGCGCAGGCATGAGCATCCTCATCGGGAAGAAGACCAGGGTGATCGTCCAGGGAATCACGGGAAGAGACGGCTCCTTTCACGCGCGGTCCATGCGGGAGTACGGCACGGAGGTCGTCGGCGGCGTCACTCCCGGCAAGGGCGGCCAGACGGTGGAAGGAATCCCCGTTTTCGACGCGGTCGACGATGCGGTCAGGAAGACGGGCGCCGACTGCACGGTGATCTTCGTGCCGGCCCGGTTCGCGGGATCCGCCCTGCAGGAAGCGTCGGCCGCGCGCGTCCCCCTCATTGTGTGCATCACGGAGGGGATCCCGGTTCTCGACGTGATCGCGCAGTCCCGGCAGATCGCCCGGAACGGTTTGCGGCTCATCGGTCCCAACTGTCCCGGCCTCATCACTCCCGGGGCCGCGAAGGCGGGAATCATGCCGGGACGAATCCATCTGCCCGGGAACATCGGCGTTCTCTCCCGCAGCGGCACCCTCACCTACGAAGTCGTGTGGGCGCTCACGCGTGCGGGAATGGGGCAGTCCACCTGCGTGGGTGTGGGCGGAGACCCTGTCATCGGGACCACGTTCGTCGAGCTCCTGCAGCTCCTCGAAGCGGATCCCGGGACCGCGGGGGTCGTGCTGATCGGGGAGATCGGCGGGGAAGACGAGGAAAAGGCGGCGGAGTACATCCGCACGTCGATGAAAAAGCCGGTCGCCGCGTTCATATCCGGACGCACCGCGCCCCCGGAAAAAAGGATGGGTCATGCGGGTGCCATCGTCTCGGGAGGACGGGGCACGGCGGAGGCGAAGGTCGAGGCGCTGAAGAGTGCCGGCGTGCCGGTGGCCGACCGGCCCGACCAGATACCGGGCCTCCTTGCGGAGAAGCTTTCCGGTGTACGTGGAGGTTCTGTTCGATGACGAGAAATGGTTCACCATTGACGGCTGCAAACCTGCCCTGGCTCGAAGACCTGCACGAATCCTGGCGAAGGGATCCTGGCTCGGTCGACGGCCCCTGGGACGAGGTATTTCGCAGAGAGGAGAGCATCCCTTCGGTGGAACGCCGGTCTGCGGCGCGGACAGCGGTCCCTCGTGCCACGGACCTGGCGTACAAGCAGAGCCGGGTGGGCAGCCTGATCCATGGCTTCCGCGAGGTCGGCTACATTTACGCGCACCTCAATCCCCTTGCCCCGGAAGAGGGTGAAGAGTCGAACTTCTATACAGAACCCACCCACACCTACGCGCAGCTCACACTCGCCGAGTTCGGACTGGGAGAGGAAGACCTTGATACAGAGTTCTCCACCGGCGGCGCTCTCTCTCCAGGGCCCATGAAGCTCTCGGAGATCATCCAGGCTCTCAAGGATACCTACTGCTCGTCGATCGCGGCGGAGTTCCTCCACATCCAGAACAAGCCGATGCGGCGGTGGCTGATCCAGGAGATGGAATCAACCCGCAACCGTCCCTCCTTCGACGAGGAGAAGAAACGTACGATCCTCGAGGATCTCTTCCGGTCGGAGGAGTTCGAACGATTCATGCATACCGCCTTCATCGGGCAGAAGCGCTTCTCCCTGGAAGGGGGAGAGTCGGTCATCCCGGCCCTGCACCACGTGGTGGACACTGCCCCGGCGCTGGGCATCACGGATCTGATCCTCGGCATGACGCACCGCGGGCGCCTCACGGTCCTCAACCGTATCCTGGAAAAGCCTCTGGACGAGGTGTTCTCGGAGTTCGAAGGGTACGAGGATCCCGAGGACTTCGGCGGCAGCGGGGACGTGCGGTATCACCTCGGCTACGAGAAAGAACACGCGGGCCCCGACGGCGCCCGGGTGCGCGTGAACCTCGTCGCGAATCCGAGCCACCTCGAATCCGTGGGCCCCGTGGTGCAGGGAATGGCGCGGGCGGTCCAGCGCGAGCGCGAGGACACCGACAGGAAGAAGGTCGTGCCCGTCGTCCTGCACGGCGATGCCGCATTCTCAGGTCAGGGAGTTGTGGCGGAGACCTTCAATCTCGCCAACCTCAAGGGCTACAAGACCGGGGGAACCCTCCACATCATCATCAACAACCAGATCGGCTTCACGACTTCATCCCGCGATGCCCGGTCAACTTTCTTCTCCACGGACGTGGCGAAGATGCTGCCTGTCCCCGTGTTCCACGTCAACGGAGACGACGCGGAGGCCGTCGTGTACTGCGTCGACCTTGCCCTCCGTTTCCGGCACACCTTTGGTCGGGACGCGGTGGTGGACATCTTCTGCTACAGGAAATACGGGCACAACGAAGGGGACGATCCGTCCTTCACGCACCCCCTGATGTACCGCATCATAGAAAAGAAGAAGAGCCCCCCCGCCATCTACGCGGAAAGGTGCCGGGAAGAGGGGGTCGCAACCTCTGAACAGGAAGAGCAGATCCGGAAGGACTTCCGAGACCAGCTGAAGGCGGCGCTGCAGTCGGCGCGCGCTTCCCAGGAGAAGGAACCTGCCCGGCAGCAGCCGGTCCCCGCGGCTGCCGAAGAGACGATCCCGACGCCCACCGAGGCGGCCCTGCGGGATATCGCCCGGAAGATCACGATCCAGCCGCCCGATTTTCACATCCATCCCAAGCTGAAAAGGATCATCGACGAGAAGTCCTCGCGCCTGGCGAAGGACGGGACGGTGGACTGGGCATTCGCCGAATCGCTGGCCTTCGGCACGCTCCTCACCGACGGCGTGCCCATCCGGCTCAGCGGCCAGGACAGCGCGCGGGGGACATTCTCCCAGCGACACCTGGTCTGGTGGGATACCGATTCCCGGCTTCCGCAGCCCTACACTCCGCTCACGCACGTGCCGCCGACCGAGATCCAGTTCTCCGTGTACGACAGCCCGCTCTCCGAGTACTCGATCCTCGGGTTCGAGTACGGATTTACCCTCGGACGGCCCCGCGCCCTGGTGATGTGGGAGGCCCAGTTCGGCGATTTCTCCAACGGTGCGCAGGTCATCACCGACAACTACGTGGCCGGGGGCGAAGCGAAATGGGGAACGGTGAGCAGCATCGTCCTGCTCCTGCCGCACGGCTACGAAGGCCAGGGCCCCGAGCACTCCAGCGCGCACCTGGAGAGGTTCCTCCTGCTCTGTGCGCGTGACAACATTCAGGTGGTCAATTGCACCACGCCCGCGCAGTACTTCCACCTCCTGAGGCGGCAGGCTCTCAGAACGCTTCGAAAGCCACTGATCGTCATGACTCCCAAGAGCCTGCTCCGGCACCCCCGCGCGGTCTCCCCTCTCGCGGACCTGGCGCAGGGCGCGTTTCAGGAAGTCCTGGACGATCCCCGGCGCCCCAAAAAGCCCCGAAGGCTGGTGCTGTGCAGCGGGAAGATCTCCTACGAGCTTTCTGCCCGGCGGGACGAGCAGAAGGACACCGCGACCGCGATCTTGCGCATCGAACAACTGTACCCGTTTCCCGCACGGCGGCTGACGGAGCTCTTCAAGAGCTACGCGGGCGTCACCGAGACGCTCTGGGTCCAGGAGGAGCCCCGGAACAGGGGCGCCTGGTGCTTCATGCACGAGATGTTCGACCGCTCGTTCCCTCGAACGTCTCTGGGGTACATCGGCCGGGAGGAGAGCGCGAGCCCGGCAACGGGATCCCATTCACGGCACGAACGCGAGCAGCGCCAGATCGTCGAGGCAGCCTTCGTGTCCGGCTCACCGGTCATCACGGGAAAGTGAGGAGCGGGAAGTGAAAAAAGAGATCACGGTACCTTCCGTCGGCGAGTCGGTGACCCAGGGAATCCTCGCCTCGTGGCTGAAGGCCGCGGGAGACCTGGTGGAGGAAGGGAGCGACCTCTTCGAGCTGGAGACCGACAAGGCTACCGTGACGGTGCCCGCCCCGGCGAGCGGCGCCCTGGCGGTTTCGGTGGCGGCGGGAACGGAGGTGACGATCGGCCAGGTTGTCGGATCGATCGACACGGATGCGGCGCAACTGGCGCCGAAAACTCCGGCCGCGGAAGCCGCGGCCGCGCCGCCTCCAGTTCCCGTGCGGACAGCACCGCATCCCGAGGTCAAGGCGACCGCTGAACCGGAACCTGCGCGTGCGCACGCACCGGCTTCTGCCCGCGCGCGTGCGCCCGCACCCCGACCTGCTCCCGCTCCCCGACCTGCGCCCGCACCTGCACACGGGCGCCGTGTCCCCATGACCAACCTCCGCAAGCGCATCGCCGAGCGCCTGGTGGAGGCGCAGCACTCAACCGCGTCCCTGACGACCTTCAACGAGGTAAACTTACAGAAGGTCGTGGACCTGCGGAGCCGTTACCGGGACGAGTTCGAGCGCGCCCACGGGGTGAAGCTCGGGTTCATGTCATTCTTCGTCAAGGCCTGCACGCTCGCCCTCGCAGAGATGCCCGTCGTGAGCGCACATATCGAGGACGGCGACATCGTCTATCCCGAGGCGATGGACATCGGTGTTGCGGTATCGACGGACCGCGGGCTTCTCGTCCCCGTGATCAGGGGCGCTGACCGGATGGGCATCGCGGCGCTGGAATCGGCTATCGCGGACCTGGCGGCCCGGGCGCGCGAGAGGAAGATACTTCCCGACGAGCTGACCGGTGGGAGCTTCAGCATCACCAATGGAGGCGTCTTCGGATCGCTGCTCTCCACGCCCCTCCTGAATTATCCCCAGTCCGCGATCCTCGGCATGCACACGATCCAGCGACGTCCCGTCGCCGAAGAGGGACCGGGCGGCGAGCAAGTCGTGATCCGACCGATGATGTATCTTGCACTTACCTACGACCATCGCCTGGTCGACGGGAAGGAAGCGGTGAGCTTCCTCAAGCGGGTGAAGGAGCTGGTGGAAGATCCCTGGCGCCTCTTCATCGAGGCGTAGTCATGGATGACGAGCTCCGCCGAGTCCTGCCGCGCCAAATGACGCGCAAGCGCGTCGGGCGCGGCGTGGGATGGACGGAAGGCGGAGCATAGCCATGGAGGGGACTGTCAGTCAGCGGAAAGGGAGGCGGGAATGAGCCTGGAAGCAGGGACGTATTCCAAGGGGCTGGAGGGGATTATCGCGGATGAGACGACGATCTCCCG
>JBEKXR010000260.1:0-5785 GCA_049511935.1 Spirochaetia bacterium
GCAACCTCGGGTACATCAAGCACGACTCGATCTACGGCCGGCTGCATCCGCTGGCCAACCCGGAAGTCGCAAAGATCTCCATTTCGTACGAACACCTCGATACGGGTTTTGAGATCACCGCACCGGTGCCCCATGAGACGCCCTCGGCGGCGCCTCCGGCGGCTCCCGTGGTGACTCCCCCGGTGACTCCCCCGGCGGCTCCCGCGGTGACTCCCCCGGCGGCTCCCGCTTGGACAGCAGCCAGCCCGGCGCGCACCGAGACCACCCGGCCTGCGGCTCCGAGCAAGCCGGCTCCGAAGAAAGCCGCGAGAGTCGCCCCGAAAAAGGCGAGGAAGGCCGCACCCGCGAAGAAGAAGCCGGTGACGAAGAAGAAACCGGTGTCCAAGCAGAAGCCCTCTGCAAGGAAAAAAACCGTGGCAAAAAGGAAGCCGGTAGCCAGGAAGAAGATCGTGGCGAAAAAGAAGCCGGCAGCCAGGAAGAAACCCGCGGCGAAAAAGCGGGCGGTTGCAAGGAGGAAACCCGCCGCGAAGAAGAAGTCTTCGGCCAGGAAGCGCTGACGCCCTTCCACTATCCCTGACGCTCAGGGCGCACCCTCGTCGTCGGTTGCGCGGCGAGGGGGTCCTCCGGCCAGTAGTGTTTCGGATAGCGCCCGCGCATCTCCTTGCGGACCTCGGCATAGGCGACCCGCCAGAAGCTCTCGAGATTCCTCGTGATCTGCAGAGGCCGGCGCGCCGGCGAGAGCAGGCGGAACGTCAGGGGTACGCCGCAGATCACCGGACTCCTGGACATTCCGAAGACCTCCTGGATCCGGGCTTCCACCGAGGGCTCGGAACCCGCGTAGTCGATCGCGCGCTTTCCTCCGGTCGGCAGAGTGACAGACTCCGGCACATCAGAATCGATCCTCCCTCCCATGCTCACCGCCAGCGACTTCAACGCGGCAGAGAGGCCTCCCGGAGTGATGACCTGCCCGCCGGTGAGCTTCAGGTGGGACGTGAGCCACTCATCCGCCCGCGCGGTGAGACCAGCGTCTGAGAAATCGCCTGCGCCCAGGTCGGCACGAGCCCGGGCGTAGAACCGCATTCGGGCGAGAAGCCGGGTCGACTGGGCATTCCAGGGGAGCAGGGCAAGCCCGCCCTGCTCCAGCATCTGCTGGAACGAGCGCCTGACCTCTTCGGGCGCAGGCCGTGCAGGCCGCTCGGTGAGCACGAGCCGACCGGCGCGCCGGACGAAAGCCCCTTTCGGCACAAGCCTTTCCCACCGGATCTCCACGGCTTCCTCGGCCGCGAAAGCAAGCGCCCGCTCCGCCTCATCGCGCTGTACCGGCGCCGCAAGGCGAACCGAACCGATCGTCTCGCCGGGGTCCGCGTCAAGTGCAACGACCCATGGGCCGGCCGCACGGCTGGGGACTGCGACGCGTCCGGACTTGCCGGTACCGATAGAGGGAAACCGGGCGATCCTCCCCGTGACAAGCCGGTAGGACCCGTCCGGCTCCCGGCGGGCAAGCCGGTCCGGAAATGCCTCCGCCAGGAGTGAACCCACGCGCTCCTCCTGCTCCTCGGTCCAGCCGTGCGCGGCGCCTTCGGCCGGGCGCAGCCTGCGGAGAATGCGGCCCATCTCCGTCTCTACAGTCCTGCGCCAGGAACTGGCGCCGCCCGTGCCCGAACGAATCAGCTCGAGGCGAAGCCGGAAATCCGGATCCTGCGAGATCTCGGACCCGTCCCGTCCTTGGAGCAGGGCGGCGCAGGCGGCCGCCAGCGTCTGCTGCCCTCGGGATGCCCCCCGCACCGCCATGACCCCGAGCCGGGGAGAAAGACCCAGCCCGGCGACCGTCCGCGCCAGGGGGGTCGGGACGTTCCCGGCAACAAGCCCGAGCATCGACAGTGTCTCCCAGGCCTGTGACCATCCCGCGCGGGGCGGCGCGTCGATCCACTGAAGCTCTTCCGGCGTCTTCGCGCCCCACAGTGCGCACTCGAGGACGAGGCCCGTCAGATCCGAGCGCAGGATCTCTGGATCCGGCCGGTCAACGAGGCGCTCGGCCTGACCCCAGAAGCGCACGCAGAGGCCCGGACCGAGCCTGCCTGCCCGCCCGCGGCGCTGTTCCGCGGAGGATGCGCTCAGCTTTTCGGTGACGAGCCTGTCCAGTCCGGTCGCCGGATGAAATCGTGAAAGCCGCGCCCATCCGGAATCAGCGACGGTCGAGATGCCGGGCACCGTGAGGCTCGTCTCGGCGATCGAGGTCGCCAGGATCACCCGGCGCGCGGCGCCGGGCTTCGGAGGTCGGATGACCCGCTGCTGCTCTTCCAGTCGCAATGTGCCGTGCAGCGACAGAACTTCCGCGCGTCGACCGAGGGCCGCCGAGAGGCGACTCCCGACCCGTCGGATTTCCCCTGCACCGGGAAGGAAGGCAAGGATGCTGCCCTCGGTCTCTTCGAAGAGCCGACCCACTCCATCGGCGAACGCCTCCTCCCATCTCGCCGAGGAGGAGATCGGGCGGTATTCCGTTCGCACAGGATCCGTCGTACCGGGACAAAGAAGCGACGGCGCCGGGCGCCCCGGCTGCCCGCCCAGCAGGTCGGAAACCCCGGCGGCATCAAGGGTGGCGGACATCGCCAGGAAGGCAAGGTCGGGCCGGGCCTTTCGGACTTGCAGGGCAAGTGCCAGCGCGAGATCGGCGTGGATCGAACGCTCGTGATACTCGTCGAAGATCACGAGCCCCACGCCCTGGAGGAGAGGATCCTCCTGGATCCGCCGGGTGAGGAGGGCCTCCGTGACGACCTCGATGCGCGTCTCCCTTCCTACACGCGCGGCGGTACGAACCCGGTAGCCTGCCCGGCGTCCCACCGGCTCTCCGAGCAGCTCTGCGATCCTGCCCGCGACGGCAACGGCGGCGAGACGGCGAGGCTCGAGCATCACGATGGACCGGCCGCTCAACCAGGGCTCGTCCATGAGAAATGGGGGCACGAGGGTGGATTTACCGGCGCCCGGTTCGGCGGTGAGCGCCAAGGCCCTCTCGTTCTCGAGGAGCTGGGAAATCCGGGGAAGGAAGGGGACAAGGGGAAGCCCCGTGGCGGAGAAGTCCATCACGCCCCGGTCGCTGCCAGCAGGTCGGACCCGGGCATGAGGATCCGCCTGCCGCGGTAGCGAACGAGCCTCGTCCCCTCCAGAGCTTCAAGGCCGGCCCCCACGTGGGAGGGCTCATGGGCATCGGACCCGGGCACGAGCGGGAGCCCTTCCTCCACCATGAGCCGCACGATCGGCCACGACGGGTAAGGCTCGCCGATGGGTTTGCGCGAGCCGGACACATTGATCTCGGCACTCATGCCCCGCTCCCGGCAGAGGCTCACGATTTTCTCGATCTCTGGACGGTGAGTGCCGATCAGGGGGTGCCCCTCCTGCTTGATGAGGTCGAAATGGGCAACGCAGTCGAAGAGCCCTGTTTCGATTCCCGCCCGGACAGCCTGCAGGTAGTCGTCGTAGATACTCTCCAGAGGCCTGTGATCAGCGGAAAGATCGAACACCCATTGATCCCCCGGCCACGCGCGGACGAAATGCACGGACATGAGCACGAGATCGAACGAATACGATGCAAGAAACTTCGACAATGATTCTTCCGTGCCTTCCACGAAGTCCGCCTCTATTCCGCTCAGGATCGTAATCCCGGGCACCTCGCGTCGCGCATGCTCCAGCTCTTCGAGGTAGCGGGGAAACTCCTCGGGGTCCATGCGCAGCCGGCCCCCGTAGAAGCCGGGCCGATAGACCGGGAATGGAATGTGGGGTGTAAAGCATATCTCGCTCAGGCCTCGCTTCAGCGCCGCGCGCGCATGCTCCTCGAGGCTGCCGGTGGCATGACGGCAGTAGTGGCAGTGGAGGTGATAGTCGTGCATTGCGGAGGAGTCTATGATTCTCCTGCCGCGATGGCAACGGGTTCCTCTTCCCGCACCACTTCTTCCTTCTCGCGCTCTTCCAGCTTCTCCGCCCGTTTCCGTTCGAAGAGGAAAAATGCCGCGGGAACCACGAAAAAGGTGAGAATCGCGGACAACATGATGCCCCCGAACATGACGATGCCCATGCGCTGTCCGTACTCGGACCCCTGCCCGCGTCCGAAGATCAGCGGGAAGCTGATCACGAGGACGGTCATTGTGGTCATCACGATGGGCCGGAACCGAAGCTTCGCCGCTTCCATGAGCGCATCCTTGAAGGGCATCTTGCCGAGCCGTTCCACGACAAAGTCGAGATACAGGATGGCGTTCTTTGCAGAAAGCCCGATGAGCATGAGCATGCCCATGAGTCCGAAGATGTCCAGCCCGCCTCCGATGAAAAACACAAGAAGCAGCGCGCCCACGAGCGCGAGCGGGACGGGGAGGAGCAGGTAGACGGGGTAGCGCCACGAGTTGAACTGTGCCGCCATGACCAGGTAGGCCAGGAACAGCGCGAGCAGGAAAATGAGGGGGCCGGTTGTGGCCAACTGCCCCGCGAGCGCGGCCTGGTTGAAACGCTGGTTCGTGGTGAGGCTCACCGCGCCGCCCAGCAGCCCCGCCGCGGTGAGCTGGGCTGTGATCATCTGCTGCATGGAGAGCGCGGGAGGCGCGTCGGGCGTGAGATTGATGGTGAAGTTTCCGGTGTACTGCCGATTGTACCGGCTGAGACTCACCGGGGCCTGGTTGAGCGTGAATGCGCCTAGCTGCCCGATCTGGAGCGTCGACTGGAGCGAAGGGGCGTAGAGGGGAAGGTTCAGGAGCGACTGCCCGCCTGAAAGTTTCGTGGGATCAGCCTGGACCTGAATGGGGTAGCTCAAGCCACCGGTGACGACGTTCGACGCCTGGGACCCCGAAGCGTAGGTCTGCAGGGCGAGGGCAAGGGCTCCCGGCGTGATTCCCGTTCCCTTGAGACGTGACGGATCCGGCACGAAATCGTTTTCCAGGGAGGTGTCGGAAAGGCTCGAATATACGTCGACGACGTAGTGGTTGGTCTGCAGGTTCTGGATGATGCGGTTATTGCGATCCGCAAGTATGTTGAAGTTGGGGGCAACCACGCTGAGCTGGAGAGAGGAGCCGAATCCCCCGAACCCTCCTCCGGCGCTCACGAAGATCTGCGCGGAGGGTTCATCACGGAAGAGGGCCACCATCCGCCCCCGGTACCTCGGTATGAGGTTGAAAATTCCCTGCCTCTTCTCGATGGGAACGAGCTGAACGACGATAGATGAGGTATTCCCCGCGGAGAAGGCAGAGCCGACTCCCGTTGAGCTTGCCCCGACTAGAGTCTGTACGGTCACGACCTCCGGTTGCTGGAACAGGAAACCTTCGATCCTTCCTGCGCCTTCATTGGTGACCGCCGGAGGTGTGCCCGCGGGATACCGAAGGTTCACCTGGAGGGTTCCCGCATCCGTCTGCGGCACGAAGCTGAAGGGGATCCGAGGGACGATCAGGATGGCGATCGCCATGAGGAACACCGCGCTGCCGGCGAGGACCCAGACACCGTTTCTCAGCACACCGCCGAGGATATGCGTGTATCCGGCGCGAACCCACTCCAGCCCGGCCTCCGTCCAGCCGTGCAGAGTCGTCGTGAGAGCCTGGAGAAGGGAGAACACGATCCGACCAAAATAGGAGAGGAGCCCCAGAATGATCGGGTAGGCGATCATGGCGGGGAGATAGAGGAAGTGGCGTGTCGCCAGCATGACCACGACGGCGACGATCGCCACGACAACCCCGAGAGTCTTTCGCCAGGCCGCGAGTCCCCACCGGATCGACTGGGGAAGCATGGTCCAGCTCTTCAGGAAGTCGCGCCA
>JBEKXR010000261.1:0-5779 GCA_049511935.1 Spirochaetia bacterium
CGGCGACAGGCGTTTCATTCATATCGGTGATCATCCCCCAGGGCGAACAGAACGGCGCCCACGAGACCCTGATGGGGATCGAGAACGAATGCGCCGAGGGGGACTTCTATGTCACCATCCACAACTCGAAGAACAAGCACGCCCTGGAGCACAGCATCATTGTAAACCTGCGGGACCAGGGCTGCGGCGGGATCATCATCTACCCATGCTTCGCCACGCACCGCAACGCCGACATCTTCAGCGAGCTCATCATCCGCGACTTCCCCTTCGTGTTCATCGACCGCCATATGGACTTCCTCCGGGCGCCGTTCGTTGCCTGTGACAACGAGCCGGCCATGCGCGCACTGGTGGCGCACCTCATCGAGCACGGTCACACTCGCATCGGCTTCTTCTGCAACTCGATCGAGGCGGTGCCCTCCGAGCACGAACGCTTCAAAGGATACTGCGAGGCGCACATCGACGCCCGGATCCCTCTGAATCAGGGCCTCGTGTTCCGCCGCACGCGGAACTTCGAGAATCCGGTGGACATCCTGGACAGCGACGAGAAGAACAGCCTGCACTACGCGGACCAGGCTCTCTCCCACTTTCTCGATCTTCCCGAGAGACCGACCTGCGTCGCCGCGGTCAACGACGGCCTGGCCATCGCGCTGATGAAAGCGGCCATCGCCCGGGGCATCCGCGTTCCCACTGAGCTCGCGATCACTGGTTTTGACGACCTCAACATCGCCGCGCACCTCGAGGTGCCTCTCACGACCGTGCGGCAGCCCTTCCAGAAGATAGGCTCCGAAGCAGCCCGTCTCCTCCTGGGCCGGATCAAGGGCAACGCCCCGCCGGACGCCGAGATCCGTGTTCCCGCGGAGATCGTGATCAGGGCGTCCGCGCCGTGAGAAAGACAGGAGACCACCGTGCTCATTCCCAAGGTCGAGCAGAGAATCAGGCAATACCTGGCATTTCTTGACGCCTGCAAGTACACGAAGATCTCGGATCTCGCCTTCGAGACCCTGGAAACAAAAGTGCTCCTCCGCTCCCCGCCGGAGAAGGGCGCGTGGGAACCCATCAGCCTCCCGCACCGCTATGGGAAGGACTGGACCACCTTCTGGTTTCGAAGCCGTTTCCTCCTGCCCTCGGAGGCCGCGGGGGAAGAGGTCTTCCTGCGGGCCACCCCGAACGCCGACACCCTGGTCTACGTCGACGGGAATCCCCTCGCCGCGCTGAACCCGATGCATGAGAAGTTCCGGCTCGCCGCCTCAGGGCAGGCCGGCCGAAGCTACACGGTGGACCTCGAGTCCTATGCCGGCCACACCTATGCGGGGATGCACCCTCTCCAAGCGCCCGTGGTCCTCCTCACTCTGAGCCACAGCATCCCGGAGCAGCCGAACGTGTTCAGGGGTGGCGAGCTTCTCATCAAGAACCTGCCTGTCTACTCCCTGTACTACGACTCATTCACCCTGTTCGAGCTCGCCCGTCAGCTCGACGATGACTCGCTGAGGAAGAACCGGATCCTCCGCGACCTGTACGGCGCGCTCATGGGAGTGCACCTGAACGCACGCGGGAACCAGCTTGCCGAGCAGGCCGCGCAGGCGGCGAAGGCGATCGCCCCGCTCCTTGCCGCCCGGAACGGCGATACCATGCCCGAGGTCTTTCTCGTCGGCCATGCCCACATCGACCACGCCTGGCTCTGGCCAATCTCGGAGACGGAGCGGAAAGCGGCCCGTACATTTGCCAACATGACCCGCCTGGCGGAGGAGTTTCCCGAGTTCCTCTTCCTCCAGTCACAGCCGGCCCAGCTCGACGCGGTGGCTCGCTTGTACCCGAAGGTCTTCGAGGCGGTGAAGAGCGCGTACGCGCGAGGGCAGTGGGAACCCAACGGCGGCATGTGGATCGAGGCGGACTGCAACCTGACCTCGGGAGAATCGCTCATCCGCCAGTTCCTCGTGGGCAAGCAGGCGACGCGACGCCTGCTCGGCTACGAGGGGGACGTCCTGTGGCTGCCCGACGTGTTCGGCTACGCCGCGGCGCTCCCCCAGATCCTCGCGGGCTGCGAGATCGACTACTTCGTCACGAGCAAGATCAACTGGAATGACACGACGCGCTTCCCCTACGACACCTTCCTGTGGCGCGGCATCGACGGCACGGGCGTGAAAACCCACTACATCACGCCGCGCCTCAACGGCTACAACGGCAAGGTGAGCCCCGCCGAGATTTTCGATGCGTGGAGGCAGGTCCAGCACAAGGAAGTGCAGAGCGGCCTCATCATGTCAATCGGCGAGGGAGACGGCGGCGGCGGCACGATGCGCGCCGACCTGGAGTGTTCCCGCCGCCTCTCGAACCTCGAAGGGGCCCCCCTCGTGCGCTGGGCGAAAGTCTCAGACGCCCTGCGCCGCATTTTCGAAACCGCAGGCGAGCTTCCCGAGTGGCGCGGAGAGCTGTACCTCGAGCTCCACCGGGGCACCTACACCACGCAGGCGCGCACCAAGCGCTACAACCGCACGCTCGAGCTCGCTCTCCGCGATTGCGAGTTCCTCTATTCTGCGCTGCAACTGACGGGGGCATCCCTCGACTACCCGAGGGCGCAGCTCCTGGAGTGCTGGAAGAAGCTCCTCACCAACCAGTTCCATGACATCATCCCGGGTTCATCCATCACCCGGGTCTACCAGGACGCCGAGGCCTCCTACCAGGAGATCAAAAGGACCACCGACTCGCTCCTCGCCGCGGGCCGCGCTCAGCTCTCGGAGAAACTCGGCGGGGACCTCTTCGTCTTCAACTCCCTCTCCTGGCCGCGTACCTCCTGCGCGGCGATTTCCTGGCGCGATGATTTCAGGGAGCCGACCGAGCTCGTGTCGACCGCGGGCTCCGTGCCGATCCAGGTGGGAAGCACGATCGACGACGCACCCGAGGCAATCGCGTTCCTCCACGCGCCTTCGATGGGCGTGGCCTCCTATCGCCGCGCACCTGCATCCCGCGCGCAGCAATCCGCGTTTTCGCTGCGGGGAGACTCGCTGGAAACCCCCTTCTCTCGCATCATGTTCGACGATCGACGCCGGATCCGCTCTCTCGTTGACAAGGAGAGCGAAAGGGAGGTCGTGCAGACCGGCGAGGTGCTCAACAGGCTGCAGACCGCGGAAGACGTTCCGATCCTCTGGGACGCGTGGGACATCGAATCGGACTGGGTCCGCTCCATCGTCGACGAGGACCGCCTCGAGTCCAGCGAGGTCAAGTCGGATGGACCGCTCTTCCTCCAGATGAGAAACCGCTTCCGCATCGGCGAGGCGTCGAGCTTCGTGCAAGATGTGCGGTTCTACGCCTCCGACCGTCGCATCGATTTCATCACCCGGGTGGATTGGCACGAGAGCCACCGCCTGCTCAAGGCTGCCTTTCCCATCAACGTGCAGGCGAGCCAGGTCCGCTGCGAGGTGCAGTACGGCCACGCGCTCAGGAGCACCACCACGAACCTTCCCCACGATCGGGCGAGGTTCGAACTCTGCGCCCACAAGTGGATATCCGTGGAGGAGGCAGGCTTTGGAGCGGCGCTGCTGAACGACTGCAAGTACGGCCACGACGTGAGGGGCGCGGTCATGCGCATCACCCTCCTTCGTTCGCCGAAGGCGCCCGACCCCGAGGCGGATATGGGCCTCCATCTTTTCACTTATTCGCTCCTTCCCTTCTCGGGGGCCTTCTCGGTGGAACGGATTGTGCGTTCCGCATACGACCTGAACGTCCCGCTCGCAGTGATCCATGGGCCGGCGGACCGGGCGGGAAGCGCGGCGTCGCAGGAGCGCTCCTTCTTCGAGATAGACTGCCCCGAGATCATCATCGAGGCCGTGAAGCCCGCCGAGACTGATGATGCGCAGTGGGGAGCGCGCGGAAAGTCGGGTCGGCGCGAAGCGCGTGTGCCGCACCTGGTCGTGCGCCTGTATGAGGCCAGCGGAGGCGCACGGCGGGCCCGGCTTCGAACGAGCGCGCGTATCGTCGAAGCGTGGGAGACCAACATGCTTGAGCGCGATGCACGCGCAAGCGGGCACGACGAGCACTCGGTGGCTCTCGCGTTTCGGCCTTTCGAGATCAAGACCTTGAAGCTCGCGCTGGAAAGCTGAGGAGGAAGAATCATGAAATACCAGAAGATGGGACGATCGAACCTTTCGGTCAGCCGAATATGTCTCGGCACCATGCACTTCGGCGGGATTGCCGACGAGCGCGAATCGCATCGGATCATGGGCAAGGCACTGGAGACGGGGATCAACTTCTTCGACACTGCCAACGTCTATGGCATGCCCGCCGCCCACGGTCTGACCGAAGAGATCATCGGCAGATGGTTCGCGCAGGGAGGGGGCCGCCGGGACGGGGTGGTCCTCGCCACCAAGGTGTACGGGCGGATGATCGAGAAGGACACTCCGCCGAACGAGGAGGGCGGGCTCTCCGCGTACAAGATTCGCCGGCACGCGGCCGACTCGCTGCTCCGGCTCCAGACCGACCACATCGATCTCTACCAGGTCCACCACATCGATCGGAGAATTCCGATGGAAGAATACTGGGGCGCCTTCGAGCAGCTCATGCGGAGGGGAGAGGTCCTCTACACAGGCACGAGCAACTTCCCCGGCTGGGGGCTGGTGAAACACCAGCTCGCCGCCCGCCAACGCGGTCTCCTGGGGATCGTCTCGGAACAGTCGCAGTACAACCTGCTGAACCGCTGGCCCGAGCTGGAGGTGATTCCCGCCGCCTTCGACCTGGGCATCGGGATCATGGCCTACATGCCGCTGGCGGGTGGGCTCCTCACCGGCAAGGGCACGGCGCCCACAGGCTCGCGCACGGCGACGGTGGAGGGCGAGTACCATCGGAAGCTGGATAAAGACGCTGTGTTCGGCGAGTTCTCGAAGCTCTGCAGGGAGATGGGAGAGCGCGAGACGGCGGTTGCCATCGCGTGGGTGCTGGCCAACCCTGCCGTCTATTCCGCCATCGTGGGGATCCGCACCACCGCGCAGCTCGATGGGCTCGAGCGCGCAGCCGAGCTCAACCTGGACGACGAGGTCATGAAGAAGCTGGATTCGATCTTCGACATCAACAAGGGACGACCGCTGAAGAAAGGGCCCATCCCTGAAGCCTTCGCCTGGTAGGAGATGAAGCCCGAGGCCCACGCCGCGATCTGCGCAGAGATGAAACGTGTTGGTTGCGCCACGCACATAGACGCAAATGGAGCAGGATTGTGAAGCGTAAGTTGTCGGGAATCGTGATCCGCGGGCCCGCGCACGGATGAGGGAGGGACCCCATGGCGACCAAGGACTACCTGATCTTCGACTTCGGAGCGAGCAACGGCCGTGCCGTCGTCGCGCGGTTCGACGGGGAGCGCTACACCCTGGACGTCACCCACCGCTTCGACAACCGGCCCGTGCGCGCCTCGGGCATCCTCCACTGGGATCTCCTGCGCCTGTTCTCGGAGCTCGAGATCGGCATCCAGAAGTCCCTGAAGTCCTACCCTCAGATCAAGTCCATCGGGGTGGACACATGGGGCGTGGACTTCGGGCTCGTCGACGCGAAGGGAAGGCTCCTGGGCAACCCCGTGCACTACCGGGACGAGGTGCGGAACGCCGCGGCCGCGGAACTCTTCCGGATCATCCCCGAGCGGGAGCTGTTCCGGCGCACCGGGCTCTTCGTCCTTTCCATCATGAGCATCTGCAGCCTGTACGCCATGAAGCGGGACGATGCCCCGGAGCTGGCCGCCGCCGGCCGCCTGCTCATGATGCCGGACCTCTTCAACTATCTCCTCACGGGCGAGAAGTCCAAT
>JBEKXR010000262.1:0-5771 GCA_049511935.1 Spirochaetia bacterium
CCGGGCAACGTCCGGGAGCTGAAGAATATCATCGAGCGCGCCGTGATCTTCTGCGAAACGGACCTCATCGAGCCGCGGGATCTTCCCGAGCAATACCGCATCGTCGATCGGAGCGCGGCGGGGTTCGAGGCCATCAAGGAGTTCTCTACGGAGAAGGCGCGCGCGGTGATCCGCGAGGCGCTGCGGCAGACAAACGGCATCAAGGGAGAGGCGGCGCGGCTCCTGAAGATAACCCGCAAGACCCTCTACAACAGAATGAAGAAGTTGAACCTGGAATGAGCGCAGATCCCGCCTCGTCCCTGGACGACCGGACGACGCCTCCCGCGCTGGCCCTCTCGACCCCGTACATCCTTCGGATGCGCAATATCCATGTCGCCTACAACGGCGTGCCGGCTCTGAAAGGAGTCGATTTTGACCTGTATGAAGGGGAGATCCATGCGCTGGTGGGCGAGCATCGCGCGGGCAAGTCATCCCTGGTCAAGCTTATGAGCGGCGCCGTACAGAAGAGCCAAGGCGAAATCATCTACCGTGGCGAGGAGGTGAAATCCTTCTCTCCCGACAGCGCGATCCGGGCCGGCGTGGGCATGGTCTATCAAAACCTCAACGTGATCCCCAGTCTCAACGCCATCGAGAACATCTTCGCGGGGCGGATGATTCAACGGCGGTTCATCGGGCTCGATCGCCGCCGCATGTTCCTCATCGGAAAGGAGCTCTTCCGACGGATGAACATCGAGATCGACCTCGAGTTGCCGCTGTACCGCCTCTCGCAGGGACAGCAGCTCATGGTCGAGTTCGCGCGGATGCTTTTCCTGAATCCGCAGCTCATGATCCTCGACGAGCTTTCCAACAAGCTCACCCCGGAAGAGATGGGAACGATCTACGACATCATCTTCGACTTCCGCAGGCAGGGGAAGAGCATCATCTACATCACGCACGACATTGAAGAAACGCTCAAGGTCGCGGACCGCGTGACCATCCTCAAGGACGGCTACCGTAGGGGAACCGAGCGCGTGGCGGAACTGGATCGCTTCCGTCTCTACGAGCTCACCTATTCCTTCGCCCTGGGCAAGAAGGGGATCGAAGCCAATCGCATGCAGTTCTACCTGCTCAAGCGATACAGCGAAAGCTTCATCCGCCACCTTCCCATCGGCATCGTCATCCTCGACGCGGACGACGTGGTACAGCTGGCCAATTTCGCGGGAATCGAGATTATGCAGATCACCCCCGAGCAGCTGAACACGCATTCCCTCGAAGCACTTCTCGCCGTGATGCGCTTCCCCATTGCGCGCGAGATCCGCGACAGGGTCGCGGCGAGGGAGGAGTTCGTGTGGGAGGAGGTCCGCATCGACGACGACAAGCAGGTGAGGGTCGACGTGTTTCCGCTGCGCGACGACGGGAGCTCCTTTATCGGAACCGTCCTCCTGGTGCACGACGTTTCGATCGATCGCTACATGAAGGATTACATCATCAGGGCGGAAAAGATGGCGACGGTGGCGGAGGTTGCCGCCGGGGTGTCCCATGAGATCAACAATCCCCTTTTCATCATCCGCAACTACGTGGAGCTGCTGAAAACCAAGAAGCTCGATCCCGACGGCAGAGAAAAGCTGCGCAAGATCGAGAAGGAGCTCGGCAGGATAGTGGAGATCACCGGCAGCCTCCTGTCGTTCTCCAAGGTCAAGGAGTTGCCGGGGAGCCGGACGAACCTTGTGGAGGTGATCGAGGAGGCAATTCTCCTCCTCCAGCACAACCTCTCCAAGAAGAACATCCGTCTCGATAAGGAGATCTTCGTCCAGCGCGTGGAAATCGTCGGCGAGGAGAACCGCCTCAAGCAGCTCTTCCTGAACCTGCTTCTCAACAGCATCGACGCGGTGCTGGACGGAGGCATCGTGCGGGTCAGCCTCGTCGTCTACGCGGAAGACCGCTTCGTGGAGGTGACGGTCGCGGACAACGGCTACGGGATCCCCACCGACATCCAGGACAAGATCTTTGATCCTTTCTTCAGCACCAAGATGAACAAGAAGAACGCCGGTCTTGGCTTGTCCATCTGTCAACGCATCGCGGAGGCGCATGATGGGATCATCACCTTTGCCAGTTGGCCGGGCAATTTCACCGAGTTCAAGGTGAAGCTTCCCCTGAAATGAGAGTGCACGCCAGGTACGTCATGTTCTCGCACCGCGTGCCGCCGCGGTACCGCTCACTCTCGCGCGACAATTCCCTATCGCGCCAGCCCGGGCAACACGTAGGCCTCCAGGACGACGATGCCCCCGATGATGAGGGTCATGGCGAGGCTGTGACCCACGGTGGCCCGGAACAGCCGCCCCTCCTGGCCTTCAAGGTGCGCCGAGGCGGTGGCCACGGCAATGCTCTGCGGGGAGACCATCTTCCCCGCAACGCCTCCGGATGCATTCCCCGCGACCATGAGCGCGGGGTTCAGCCCGAGCCGATCGGCGGTGGTACGCTGGAGTGACCCGAACAGCGCGTTCGACGAAGTGTCGGACCCCGTGACGAGCACCCCCAGCCATCCGAGGAACGGGGAGAACAGGGGGAACAGGGCCCCGGTGGCGGCGAGCGCGCGTCCCAGGGTGACGCTCATCCCCGAAGCATTCATGACGAACGCGGTGGCCAGGACCAGGCACACGGTGAGGATCGTGCCGCCCAGGCTTCTCGCGGTTTCCGCGAGACACACAAGCGCCTTCCGAAGTCCTACGCCGGGCAGGAGAAAGGCCGAGATCAGCGCGGCGAGAAAGATCGCGGTGCCGGGCGTCGAGGCGAGAGCGAGGGTGAACTTCACTCCCTGGAGGCCGGGCCATGCGATTGAAATGTCAAAGTGGTGGAGCATCGGGACGAGGGGTCCAAGGCTCCAGAGCAGGACCATCACCGACATGAGCAGGTAGGGCAGCCACGCTCGCAGGGTGGCCAGGGCGGACACTTTCGGTGCCGGTCCCTGCGGAGAAGGTGACACCTGCGTTTCCGCCGGCGACTCCGGGCTCGTCGGAAAGTCCCACGTGCGGCGTGGTCTCCAGACCTTGAGGAAGAGCCACAGGCCGGCGAGGGTGACGATGCCCGACAGTATCCCTGCGGTCCAGGGGCCGCTGAACTGCGAGATGATCAGCTGGGTGAGGGACATCAGAAGTCCCGCCACCAGCAGGGCCGGCAGCACTTCCAGGCTGCGCTTCCATCCGCACAGCACCATGCACAGCCAGAAGGGCACGATGAGTGAGAGCAGCGGCACCTGGTGACCGATGATCCTTCCGAGGGTCACGACATCGATCCCGCTCACGCCCGCGGCAACCGCCACGGGGATTCCGGCAGCGGCGAACGCCACAGGCGCGCTGTTGGCGAGCAGGCAGAGAACGGCAGCCGCGCGGGCCTCGAAACCGAGACTCACGAGCATGGCGGCAGAGATTGCCACGGGAGTGCCGAACCCGGCCGCTCCCTCGAGAAATGCGCCAAAGGCGAAGGCGATGAACAGGGCCTGCAGGCGCCTGTCGCTGGTGATGGAGGCCAGGGAGCGCCGGATCACCTCGAACTGACCGGATGCGACGGCCAGCGAGTGAACCCAGAGGGCGGACACGACGATCCAGATGATGGGGAAGAGGGCCGTCGCGACGCCCTGGAGGCTCGCCGAAGCCGCGGGACCGGCCGGCATTCCCCAGCCCGTCACGGCAGCCAGAAACGCCGCCGCGGCCGCGCAGGCCGCGGGAGCCCAGCCCGGCAGCCGGCCCCAGGCGAGGAGGCCGAAGAGCACCGCGAGAGGAATCGCGGCCGCGAGGGCTGACAGACCGAGGCTCCCCAGGGGAGCGATGGCCGGCGTCCACGGCATGGTCGAAGAGTAGAACACGGGGCGCGGACAGTGTCCAGCGGACGCCTAGCGGCGGGAAATCGGTGAGAGGATGTGACCGGGGAGCTCGCGCAGCGCGGCCGATGCCTCGTTGCGGGGCAGCACCGAAATCAGCGATTCGGCGGTCCGGCTGCATTCGTCCGCCTTCATCGCAAGCAGCGGGCGGTTCGTGAACGCCGCGTCGCCGTCCGCGAGGTCGTCCGCGATCTGGAACAGCAGGCCGAGTGCGCCGCCGTACCCGGCGAGCGCCTCCACGGCGCCCTCCTGTGCGCCGTTCAACAGGGCCCCGGCCCGGCAGCAGGCGGACACGAGGTCGGCGGTCTTCGTTCCCGTGACGTGGAGGTACTCTTCGAAGGAAGGCTCCCGCCCGTCCGCCTTCATCTGTTCCTCGAGGATTTCACCCTCGCACATCCGCGCGGTGACGGCGAGGAAGGTGTCCAGGAGGCGCACCCGAATCCCGGGGCTCGTGCCGGGGAGTCCCGCGAGCTCCTGGAAGAACCGGGAATAAAAGAGGTCACCGATGAGCACCGCCGTGGTGGGGCTGAACGCCGCGTGGAGGCTCGGCACGCCCCTGCGCTCGCATGAAGAATCCACCAGGTCGTCGTGGGCGAGGGAGGCGGTGTGGATCAGCTCCACCGCCGCGGCGGCCCGGACCACAGCCGGCGAATCAGTCGGGGCGAGCTCTCCCACCGCGCGGGCGGAAAGCAGGACAAGAAGGGGACGCAGCAGTTTCCCTCCCGCGAGGAAGAGATGGCGGACGGGGGGATCGACGTAGCGGGCATACAGGTCGGGCAGGGCGCTGTTCCGCGTGATGGCGGACAGCAGGTCGTCCAGCCTCTGCCCGGCTTCTTCGAACTCCGCGCGGATCGGCGCGGAGAAACGTTCAAGCTCCGTCATTCGCGCCCCTGGCACGGGGAGGCCGGAAAGAAACGCACACTGGCCCCCCCTGACAGATTGCTGTTCTACTTCGGCGCCCACTTGCCGAAGGCTTCGATGTGACCCCAGTATGCCGTGAAGGTGAAGAAAGCCCAGATCAGGGCGCTCACGAGCGCTCCGAGGGCGACGATGATCCTCAGCGATTTCACCTTCGGGAAGGCGAGCGCAGGCATCGTGAGGATTGCGGTGGCTCCCGTGATGATGAATCCCGCCGCGACAGGGAGCGGCTCTGGCGTCAGGTTGAGATTGAGAATCCTCACGCCGAGGAGAACGGAGGCGGCGCCGCCGAACAGCGCATAGATCCCGATGGTGAGAAGGTCCCAGCCGAAGGCCACCGCGAGGCCGGCCATGAAGAGGAACCCTCCGAACAGGACGCTGAGCTCGCCGTAGATGATGTTGAAGGGGCCCGGGAGCGGCCAGTTGAATGCCATGCGGAAGCCGGCGATCAGCGCAATCGCACCGGTCAGCAGGAATCCGGGAATGATCTTCTTCGAATCCTTCTCGATGAATCTCCACATGAAGAGCGCATACAGGACAAAAGCCACCGTCATGTTGAGAAGGAGCAGAGTCAACCAGTCGACGAACATGCGACACCTCCTGGGCCCTCGCGGGCCGATTTTGATCCGGGTTCCGGGCTGGACGACATCTCTCTCCGCCTGGGCACCCTTTTTCGACGTGAGGAACAAAATATAGTGTGTATGTCAACTATTGACAAAAGAATCGTTTGCCAAATATGAGCAAATTGGCCTACTATAGGTTCTTGCTCGCCGGGAGCCTGTTTGACCTTCAGGGAGGAGCACATGAACCCCCAGATGTGGAAGAAGGCGCTGAGAGTGATTCCCTCCGTCTCGAAGGAGACCTGGGAAACGCTCGACCTGGTGTCCAAATGGCTGATCTCCTCGCGCGCAGCCGTCCTCGTCATGACCTTCACCTCCAGCGCGATTGCGGGCCTCTTCGCCGCGCGGGACGGCGGGTTTCGAATCCTTCCTTGGCT
>JBEKXR010000263.1:0-5771 GCA_049511935.1 Spirochaetia bacterium
GCGCTCAGAGTGAGGCTCAATGATACATTGGCTTTTGAGAATACAGATCTAGCGGTCAATTATCAGGGTGCCCCAAGGACAAGGCTTAGTATCACGCTACAGGGTTTGGTGGTAAAAGGTCCAGGAAATCTTGTATTTGAACTGACCGTTGGAAGGCAGATAACAAAGCATTCGGTAAAGGTTTCGGGCATGGTTGGGGCAGCGGCTACACGATAGCCCTTCCTTACTGACTGTGGGGGGTACGCTAATTATTTACTCTGACTGACAATATGAGATTGTCAGTAAAAGGAAGGAGGGGCGAGCTTAACTCCGGGGTCTGCCCATCCCTTCAGTTGGTCCCTGATTTCGGCAGCAATTGAATGCCGCCGCTCGCCTTCAACACACGGAGCAATTCGTCGAGAAGTTGATTCTGCTTGCTGATCTGTTCCGCCATCCCAATCGGGAAGTATCTACGGTCTGCGTTGAACGCCGTTATCACTTTTCCGTAGCCGAGAATCCGGGCCATTTCAACAATCAATTCCAGATTCTTCTTTCTGCTTGTCTCACTCCACTCGGGGGTGTCCTCGTGCCGCTTGAACAACTCAAATAGCTCACCCCAGATCCGTCGTACTTTTTCTGAATCATGAAATGCGAGCTCTACCAGATTCAGGGCACGGACGTTGTCTGCCGTTATGGGCGTTTCCCGGTTTGTAATCAAAGTTTGCAGAATCCAGCGCTTGAGATCGCGCTTTTCTTTGCGCTGTTGCCACCAAAGAGTCACGACAACTGCAATCACGGGACTGAGAAGTATCGCTGCAAGATTGGCCCACATCACTTTGGTCTCCTTCTAGCTTCCGATTGCATGATCTCGAATGAATCGGCCTATGGCGTTCATCTCTGTCCGTCGGCCAGCATCCGCCTGCGGCAACGGAGTTCTGAGGTCGATGTTCACGGCTTCTGGAAAACAATCCACCGTTGCGCAAGCCTTCATCTGTTGCACAAGCTGGAAGATGAACTCTACGAATCGTCCTCCAAAGTCATCGGTGATCGGGTCAAACGTGAAGGAACCGATCCGAAGCGCTGACTGCAAGTTGCGGATCATCGCTGCGAAGGCGGGATATCCTTTCGGCCCTCTGGTGGGCCAATTGTCAGGAATCCAGTCGTCTCGCTTAAAGGTCATCTTGAAATGGGCTTCCAAAGCACCCCATCTCTCACAGAGCCGTAGCCATGCTCTGCGGGTGACCGGTTTCCTTGTCTGGCATCTCCAGAGGCAGGATTTCGCCTGCCATTCGATCAATGCACGCTTGTCATCGTCGAACGCTCGGCCGGCGGCTTTCTCCAATGGTGCGAAATCAAGCACAAGGGCACCGGCGCCGAGCGGATGCATTTTTGCCACTGGAGTGGGCACCCTTACCACTGGAGCGCCCCCTCGATCTGCGTCCGGATCCCCTCCAGCGCCTTGATCCGGTCCGCGGTCTCGGGGTGGTCGTAATGCTCGGACATCCGGCTGTCGCGGTGCCCCATGAGCGCCAGGAGCGCATCGGCGGGGATCGCCCGTCGCATCGCAGTGTTGTAGGTATGGCGCAGACTGTGCGTAGTGAGGAACCTCTCGCCTCGCTCGATGCCGGCGGACACAAGGGCGCGAGCCAGAACGCCTTGAAAGGTGTTGCCGTTCAGCGGGTGGTCGGCGCGGTCTCCGAAAAACATTAAATCTTGACTTTGGGAGTGCGGGGTCTCGGCGTGCCACCATGACAGAGACGAGCGCGTGCGGGCGGGAAGTGCAACAACTCTCGGCTCGCCGGTGCGCTCGCGCTTCTTCAGCGGCCCAATGGTGCCGTCAATCTTGACCGCCCGCTCGATAAGGAGCCAGCCGTCCGGCAGGACGTGTCGCCACTGCAGGGCCCTGGCCTCCCCCTCGCGTATCCCGGTCGTCGCCATGATCAGGAACAGCACGGCGTACTTCGGCTGCCCCCAAACGCGCATCAAGCCCTCCGAATCGATCGGGAACAGGCGGCGCAGCTCGTCGAGGGAGAACACGTCGCGCTTGCGGGTCTGGCGGGCCATAGGCTCGACGTGCTCCAGTGGATTTCGAGCGATGATCACTTCGGCGGCGGCCTCGCGCAGGATCGTCCGCAGGGCGTAGAGCGTATGGTTCTTGCTCTGGCCGGACAGCGGCAGGTCTACCAGCCAGCGCTCGACCGCCGGGAGCGTGATGGCGTCCAGCCGAATGTCGCCGAACCGCGGCAGGATGTAGTTGACGAGCAGTCCCCGCTGTTCTAGCGCCCAGTGCCGGTTAAAGCTGCGCCCCTTGGCGTGCTGCCGCTTGATGTAGGTGCACTGTTCCCAGACGTAGAAGTCCTCGGCGTACTTGGCGAGGGTTGGAACTTTGTGTGGCGTGGTGCCGACGAACCGCATGGCGGCCCGCTCGGCCAATGTCCGGCCCCGGTCCTTCAGGGCCGGGTTGACCGGCTGGCCGGTGCTGCGCACGTGCCGCACCCCGTCGGCGTCGTGCCAAGACACGTGCCAGACCGCCCCCTGCTTCGTGGGTCGCGAATGCAACGTAAAGGCGGACTTAATGCGCATGGCATCCCCCTTCCCGTGCGGATACCGTGCAGCGCGGTCTCTGACGGTCGGGGAGATAAAAAGATCGATCCTTCATTTTCTTGCTATGCAAAAAAATGGATAGTCGGGCTGGGCGGGTTTGAACCGCCGGCCTTTCGGTCCCGAACCGAACGCGCTACCAACTGCGCTACAGCCCGCTGAAAATCGCGGTTGATACCGCCATGAGTGCGCCCAGGGCTTGGCGCGCCCCTGCATCGCCCGAAAAAAGAGCGGGAGCGACGGGACTTGAACCCGCGGCCTCCGGCTTGACAGGCCAGCGCGATAACCAGCTTCGCCACGCCCCCGTGACGGTGAATGTAGCAACCGAGCCATCTGCTGTCAAGTGGTGGAGCATTCCGGGAGACGTGGGAAACGCGTCGCACCCGCCTGTGAAGGGCGTTTGCTTGACAATCGGGAGAACATCGGAGTACTTGGTTGATTCGTGTGCGCATACCGGACTGCCGTCATCGTCATACCGACATCAAATGAGGCAGGGTCCATCGGGATCCTTCTCGATGAGCTCATCCACATGGTATTCCCGGCAACACAATGGAATTGCCAGATCCTGGTCGTCGATGCGGATTCCCCTGACGGGACCGCGGATATCGTGCGCCGGGCACAGAAAAGCTGCGAAAAGGTGCATTTGATCGTCGAGCAGAGGAAGGAGGGGCTGGGCGCCGCCTACTTCAAGGGATTCCGGTATGCAGTGGAGATCCTCTCCGCGGACGCAGTGGTGGAGTTCGACGGCGACCTCCAGCATCCACCGAACGTCATTCCCGCGCTCCTCGCCGAGCTGGACAAGGGCGCGGACCTCGTTCTCGGAAGCCGCAGGCGCCCCGGCGGATCGTATCCCCGGGGTTGGAGCCTCGTGAGGAGGTTCTTGAGCGAGGTGGGGGGATTTGCCAGTCGAGTTCTCCTCTTCTTCCCTCTGAAAGCCTTCCGGCAGGTCACAGACCCCACAACGGGTCTCAAGGCGACCCGGGTGGACACCCGTTTTCGCGGCCTGGATTTCGAGTCCTTTCTCAACAGGGGATTCGGCTACAAGCTGGAAATGCTATTTCGCCTCGTTCAAGCCGGCGCGAGAGTCACGGAAGTCCCGCTTCAGTTCAGGTTGCGCGAAGCCGGTGAGTCAAAAATGCAGGGACAAGCTCCCTGGGAAATTCTCTGGACCTGCATCGTCCTGCGCCTTCGTGACGAAGGGACCCGTCGATTCCTCAAGTTCGCAGCGGTCGGTCTTTCCGGGTACATCGTCAATGGCCTGCTCCTGGAGGTGCTTACCCGGACGTCCTTCATCCGTCACGTGGCAGGGTACTTTCATTTCCTTCGCAGCACGGTGCTGGCGTTCCTGTCCCAGCAGTCCGGCTGGGCTTCCATACTCTCCGTTGAGGGGTCGATCCTCAGCAATTTCCTCTGGAACAACTTCTGGACGTTCAGGAGCTCTCGCGCTGCGAAACAGGGAAGATTTGTAAGAAGACTGCTCGGATTCAACCTGACCTCCGTCGGCGCGATCCTGATCCAGGCCATCGCCGTCGGGTCCGCAACGCGCTTTCTCGGAGATTCGACGCTGGTGCGGCAGCTCTCGCTTGTCGCGACGATCGGCCTCCTCGTGCTCCCTTACAACTGGCTGATCTACAATCGCCTGATCTGGAGAAAGACCCGCACCTGAAGGACCCGACTAGTCGTGGCGACGGCGGGCCATCTTCAGCATCAGGAGCAGCACTCCAAACAGCACCAGGCCTGCGGAGCTGACAATCGCCCCAATGCGACGGGAAGGGGAAATTGAAGGCCCTATCGACAGCGTATGGGAGCCGGGCTCGTCGATCCTGACGCACACGGTGTTCTCAACGGTCGGCAAGAATGTTGCCGGCCGGTCGTCCAGAAGGACCCTCTGCCACCAGAAGTACCCGAAGGGGACCGCTACAAATCCCTTCTTGTCGACCGTGAAATCGAGAACAACCCTCTGGCTGTCTACGCCGAAGCGGGTGACCGTCACTCTCGCCGGGCCCGGGTCGCCAAGGTTCTCGCCGCGGCCGCTGCGGATGAGGAAACGCCGGGCATTCGCCGTGCGGGGATCGAGGGCAGTCGCCGCGACGATCGCTCTGAGGTACGCGTCTGCGACCGGACGCTTCCTGAACGGGGCCCTGTTGTGCGACGCGTCATCGGATTCGAAGGCGGCGCGTTGCTTCAGATCGGGCATCGCCTCTTCCAGATCCGCAACGTTGACTGTCGAAGGGGCAAAAAGCACGGGCGACGTCAGCGTCATCTCCACCCAGGGGCCATCGGGTCGAGGTCGAACCGCATCGTCGAACGCAAGGTCCGGTATGAAATACCGGGAGACATTGTGCACGGTCACGTATTTCACGCCAATAAGGTCCAGGGCCTGCACGGTGGTAGGAGAAAGACGACCGTTCCTGATGTCGGGGACCAGGAGATCCGACGTGAAGCCGTACTGATACAGCGCCTGCTTGTTGGCTTCCAGCATGATCGCATTCGGCTGGAGAACCGTCTGACCGACGACCTTCAGCCACGGTGAGACGAAAACGTCGTTTCCGGTATCGTTGCCCGTATGGAGGGTGTTGGCCATCACGACACCGTAGCGGGTTCCGTCGGGCTCGCTGGTCAGTCTCTCGTACACGGCCTTCTCGAAGCTCCCGCGGGTGTCCATGGTGTTAAAGTTGTTCAATAACAGGGCATCCACCATGAGTGCCATGGCGAGGACCGCAAAGGCGCCCAGCTTCATGTCCCGTTGCCTGATGAGATGGACATAACCGCCGGTCACAAGGAAGGCAAGCGCAAGCAGGACGAGGAAACAGTCCCGGTTGTAATTGATCACCAGGATCGAGAAAAAGACGAGGATGAGACTGAATGCAAACCACGCATGCCTTTCCCTGAGAAAGCGCACCGTGAAAACCGCCGAAGCGGCGAGAAGGGCCAGCCCGAGGTAATCCCAGTTGAAATCGGTGTAGAACGGTCTCGGGACGAAAAACTGCCAGAGGGGGGCGGTCCAGAACTTGTACGTCGATGGATCCGAGAAAGGAAATGCCTTGTAGAAGTTGACGTCCCGGATATCCAGCCAGGTCGGCAGGAACACGAAAGCACCGAGAACCGCCCCGATGCCCGCGGATATCGCAGCGAGTGCGAGGAACGCGGGGAAACGTCCCCGGAAGAAAATCGCCGTTCGCGCCGTTGCG
>JBEKXR010000264.1:0-5754 GCA_049511935.1 Spirochaetia bacterium
TGCCGAGGAAGTCCGAGATCGCGAAGGCCTGGTCAGTCGACACGCTGATGGAGTTGCCCCCCGAGAACTGGTAGATCGAGCCCTGGAGGATGGTCATCGTGCCCAGGGTGACGATGAAGGAGTTGATCTTGGCCTTGGTGACCAGCAGACCGTTGAAAAGTCCGACGATGGCGCCACCGGCCACGGCCACCCCGATGGCGCCTGCGAAGCCGAGGGAGGGCTGGAGCCCCATGGTGAGGACGCCCGCGAAGGTGATCACGGTGCCGATGGAGAGGTCGAGCTGGCCGCAGATCATCACCACGGTGAAGCCGATCGCCACGGTCGCGTTCATCGCGATGGCGTTGAGGATGGTAGTGAAATTGAAGACGTTGAAGAACTTCGGCGCGAAGAGGGACATGAAGGCGAAGACGATGACGAAGAGAATGTAGATCCTGTACCTGTCCCCCAGCGCGAGGAGGCTGTTCCTTCCCGACCTACGCATCGTCCCTCCCGAGTCGCCTGAGCGACATGGCGTTGATTCCGACGACAACGATGAAGATCGCGCCGCGGATCATGTCCTGGGAGAAGGTGCCGATGCCGACGAGGGTCATGATGTTATTCAGGATGCCGATGATCAGCGAGCCGCCGAGGACGCCAAGGATGGTGCCGCGCCCGCCGGCCAGGGTCATGCCCCCGATGACGACGGCGGTGACCGCCTTGAAGTCGTAGCCGGCGCCGTTGTACCAGGCGCCGACCCGCGACAGCGAGGTCACCGCGAGGCCGGCAATCGTCGCGGTGAAGGCGGCAAGGACGAAGGACAGCATGATCGCGCGCTCGACGGCGATGCCGGAGAGCTTGGCCGCCCGCGGCGAGGATCCCGTGAGCTTGAGCTTGACGCCGAAGGAGGTCCTCGTCAGCACGAACTGGCCCACGACGACCAGCACGAGGAGCATGACGAGGGGCAGGCCGACGAGATTGAAGAAACGGAGCCGGTAGAGGCCGTCGAAGAGGGCCACGGCATGCTGCTGGGTGCCGACCATGTCGGGGTAGATCTGCTTGTTGACCCACACGAGCCTGATGACGCCCATCGTCACGTAGTTGAGCGCCAGGGTCCAGATGATGGGGTTGGCCTTGAACCTGCCGACTACGAAGCCGTTGAAGAGGCCGATGAGGAGGCCGGAGGCCAGGGCCCCGACAATGGCGACGCCGAAGCCGTAGCGGAGGAGCTCGATGCAGATGTAGCCGGTGAAGCCCATCGTCGTCGGAACCGACAGGTCGGCGTAGTTGCCCGAATAGGTCACGAAGGCCATGCCCACGGCGACGATGCCGACGAGGGCCACCGCGTCGACGATGTTGAGCATGTTTTGGGCGGAAAGGAAGTTGCCGATGATGCCGGTGGCCTGGAGGAGCGCGCCCAGAAGGAGAAAGAGGAGGGCGATGCCGTAGACGCCCGCCGTGTTCATGATGCTCGAGAATGATCCTGTCCTGACAGCGCGCAGGTCGGCGCCGCCCGGTGTTTCCTCCCCTTTTTCCGCGGGCGAGGCGCCTGCCCGGCCCAATTCGCTCACAGGGCCTTCCCTTCGCTATCCACGCCGACGGCTCCGCGACCGGTGTCGCCGTTGGCGGCAAGGAGCAGGCTCTCCTCGCTGCATTCGCCGTATTGCATCTCGCGGATGAAGTGCCCCTTTCGCATGACCATCACACGGTCGCAGAGGCCGGCCAACTCCGGCAAGTCCGAGGAGATGAGGAGGACGGTGCAGCCCTCGCGCGCGAGCTTCTCGATGGAGGCGTGGATGGTCATCTTGGCGCCGATATCCACGCCCCGCGTCGGCTCATCGAGGATGAGGACCCTGGGCTCGCTCGCGAGCCACTTGGCGAGGAGGACCTTCTGCTGGTTGCCGCCCGAGAGGTTGCCGACCGTGCGGGAAGGGTCGGGCGGGTAGATCGAGAGCTCGCCAATGAGGCGGTCGACCGCGGGCTTGCCCCGCGCCTTGAAGTAGACCGCGGCCCAGGAAAGCCGATCGACGATCGCCGAGAGGACATTGTCGTCCACGGGGAGCCTGATGGCGAGGCCCTCGGTCTTGCGGTCCTCGGTGAGGTAGGAGATGCCCTGCTCGAGGAACTCGGCCATCGTCGATCCGCGCACGGACGTGCCGTCGAGCTCGATCGAGCCCTCGTCCGCGCGGTCCAGGCCGGCGAGGACCTTGGCGAGCTCGGTGCGCCCGGCGCCGGACAGTCCGCAGATGCCGAGGATCTCGCCGCGCCGGGCCTCGAAGTCGACCTCGTGGAAGAAGCCAAAGCGGGACAGGCCCCTGACGCGGAGCCTGACCTCGCCGATGGAGCGCTCGTCCCGCCTGTAGAACTCCTTGACTGACCGTCCCACCATCATCTGGACGATCTCCTCGCGGCTGACTTCCCCGATAGGCCTGGTCGCGATCTTCTTTCCGTCGCGCATGACCGTGACGCGGTCAGCGATCCGGAAGATCTCGGGAAGATGGTGGGAGATGTAGACGATCGCTATACCGCGGCGCTTGAGGTCGCCGATTATGGCGAAAAGCCGCTCGACCTCCTCGCGGGAGAGGGCGCTCGTCGGCTCGTCCATCACGAGGATGGAGGGCTTGTTCCCGAGGACCTTCGCTATCTCGACGAGCTGGGCCTCGTGCGGGCTGATGTCCTCAATGGGAAGGTTCGGGTCGAGGTCGAGGCCCACGGAGGCAAGGAGTTCCCTCGCCTGGGCCCGGGCGCGGCCCTTGTCGAGGAAGAGACCACGGCGCGGTAGCCTGCCGGCCAGGAGGTTCTCCGTGATGCTGATGGGTCGCGCGAGGCTGAGCTCCTGGTAGATCATGCCGATGCCGTGGCGCTTGGCCAGCGTGGGGGAGTGGAGGAGGACGACCTGGCCCTCGATCGCGATCTCGCCGGTGTAGTCGTCAAAGGAGCCCGCGAGCATCTTCATCAGCGTCGACTTGCCGGCGCCGTTCTCCCCGACCAGGGCATGGACCTCGCCGGCCCTCACTTCGAAGCTCACGTCGTCGACGGCGATAGTGCCGGGGAAGCGCTTGCCCACGTGCCTCATCTCGAGCGCGTGCCCGGATGCCGATTCGCTCACTCTGCTCTCCTTGGAAGGGGCGCCGGAGCGCTGCCGGCTTGCCCCTGGTGCCGGCCGTCCATGCGCGTCGCGGCCGATCTTCCGAGCTGCGGCCGGAGTCCACCAAATGCTCCCGCGGGTGCATTCGAATGGGATTGATGGAGGAATCCTACGCCGCGGCTGCCGGCGGCCGCAACACCAAAAACTGTCACTTTTGCTTCAAAGAATGAACCGCCGGATCCGCCCGGGACGTCGGCAGCTCGTCATCCGGGCACGCCCTGGACCTCGATTCCGACGGGTAGTAGCCCTTGTATTTCTTGAACAGCGTGTAGAAGTAGTTCACGTTCGAGTACCCGATCCGCGCGGCGACGTCATTCGCCTTCAGGGCGGTGAAGCGAAGGAGTGCCTCGGCCTTGCGGAGGCGGATCTCGTTGAGATAGGTCGCAAACGGCTTGCCGACCGCGTTGCGGAAGAGGCGGCCCAGGTAGGGCGCCGAGATGTCGTACTGGGCCGCGAGGACCTTCAGCGAGAGCTGTTCCGCGAAGTTGCGCGTCACGTAGCGGATGATCCTGTCGATCAGGCTCTCCTCCCGGCGTCCCTGTGCCAGGGCCCGGATCACGTTCTGGGAAAGCCGCTTCATCCATTCCATCGCGTTGCGGGGCGTCTTCTGGTTGAAGAGGTTCTTGTAGAGGCTTTCGTAGTCGTCGAGCAGCTCGTGGTCGTCCATGTCGTTCATCTTCATGACATGGACCAGGCTCGAGAGCACTTCGATCGAGAAGCCGCGGAAGACCTCCGGAGTCACCATCTCGGCCGAGAGGAAATTGACGTAGGCGTCTTCGAAGAACCTGTCGACCTCCGCGTCGGACTGTGCGAGCACCGCCCTGGTGAGGCCGTCCAGGGAGACCGGGGAGAACTCGGGTTTCTTGGAGATGAAATCGTCGACATTCTCCCGCGTGATGATGTGCTTCGGCAGGTAGTTGATCGGCTGGATGTCCAGGCCGTTGAACCAGTCCGCGGCGATCTTCATCGGGAGCGCGCCGTCGGCCTGGGGGGTTGGAAGGTGATGGCGTGCATCGTCCCTGCCTTCACCAACTGCATTCCCTTGGGCGAGTTTCCCGCCCCGACAAGGATGATGTCCTGACGTCCTGCCCGGCGCAGCGCCTCGTCGATCCCGTCCACCAGGATGTCGTCGTCCGGCGCGACGATTCCCCGGAGGTCCGACCCGTGGGTCTGGATCCATCCTTCGACGAGGCGCTGCGCCATCCCCGGGTCGAAGACGCCGTCCCGCGAGCTCGGTGCCATGGCGAGGCAACTCATTTTCGGCGCGATCCGGCGCAGCTCCGTGATGACCGCGTATGTGCGCGCGTAGTAGCACGAGGTGCCGGGCATGTGGCGGAGTATTGCATATCCCCCGGTGAACGCCATCATCTGCGCGAACGTTCGGGCGAGCATCCTGTACTGACCCCAGTCGTCGGGCCCGCACCAGGCAAGGATCGTCCGGTATGCCTCTTCGTTCGGGATGAAGTTCCCCGCGATCACGGGGATGCCGCGGGCTTGGAACTCGCCGACCCAGCGGGTGCACGCCTCGGAGCTGATCGGGACCAGGATGGCGAGATCGGGCTTTTCAAGGAGCGCCTTGCGCACCTGCGCGTCCTGCCCCTCCGTTGTCATGTTCCCGGTGAAGGTGAGGAGCCGCGCTCCGCTCTTCTGCGCCACCCGGCCGAGCCCTTCCGCGTACGCAACGTGGTAGGGGTGAAGACCCGGCTGCAGAAACGCGACCCTCTTCCCATGGGGACCGTCGCACGGCGACTCCGGGATTCCATCCTTGCGGACTCCCCAGCCGGCGTATTCCATGTCGTACCACCGCCGGGCATCCTGCTCGGGGAACTGCTCGGGATGTCGGGGGCGCGGAGGGATTTCCTTGGGGCGGTTGTTCCAGAATATGAGCAGGCGGTCTTCGCTGATCAGCATTCGACGTGTGCCGGCGCCTGTGTTCCTGGCCGGCACCGGATGATAGCCCAACTCAGCCGCCATGTACACAGTCCGCTGTGCAAAAAGAAGGCCCCCGGCGGTCCGGGGGCCTCGGAAGCATTTGACTCGATAAAGCTCCTACATAAACTTGTCGACGTTCGACGAGTCGATCACGAAGCCGTCGATGAGGAGCTTCTTCACGCTCGGCTGTCCCTTGATCTTCGCCACGACGCTGTGCACGATGACCTGGGCCATCTGCTTGTTGTCCTGCTTGATCGTGGCGACGCTGACGATCTTCTTCTGGGCGGGCCGCGATCACGGATCTGAAGGAGAGCAGAAAGCACCTGTAGGATGTGGTCCTGAAGACCACCCTCGGCATCCGGGAATCCTGCGCGAAAGCGTAACCTGTCTCCCCGGAGTGGTGGGCCCGACTGGCATGAGCCCGCAGGCTCCTACGGCGTCTCCGTGACAGGGAACAAAAGCTTCTGGTTCTCCGGAAGGAACATGTTCTTCACGGTGATGTCCACCGAGCCGGTGTTGATGAATCGCGGCGGCTTTTTCCCGCTCACCAGGTCCGCCACCGCCTGGATCCCCAGGTACCCCATGTTGAAGGGCTTCTGGACCACGGTGTTGCGGATGATCCCCCGCTCCAGATACTTTAAAACGCCGAAGGAGTTGTCGAAACCGACGAGTGCGATCGTGCCCGACTTCCCTGATTC
>JBEKXR010000265.1:0-5749 GCA_049511935.1 Spirochaetia bacterium
GGAGAAGGGCGTACGGGCGAAAGCCAAAGAGCTCGGCGTGAATATCGTCGTTGGCGACTATCCCGCTACGTGGGGTCCCGAAGTGCAGACTCCGAACCTGCAGGCGCTGATGGCGAAGGGCGGCATCGACCTTCTGCTCATCGCCCCCACATCGACCACGGCCCTCGTTGCTCCGCTGAAGGCCATATCGGATAAGGGCATCCCTGTCATTACCGTTGATACCTACCTCGGCGACGGCGACTACTCCAAGGCCAGCGACTACAACTTCCCTCTGGCCTACATCGGGACGGACAACAAGCTGGGCGGCAAGCAGGTCGCCGAGCACCTGGCGAAGCTCATCGGAGAGAAGGGCAAGGTGTACGTGGTGAACACGAACCCCGACGTCTCCTCCGTCATCGACCGCGGCAATGGCTTCAAGGAAGGCATCGCGGAGTTCCCCAATATCCAGCTGGTCGGCATGGACTACTGCATGGATAACCAGCAGAGGGCAATGGAGCAGACCACCGCAGCCCTGCAGAAGAACCCCGACATCGTCGGCATCTTCGGCGTGAACGTGTTCAGCGCCCAGGGCTCTGCCCAGGCAGTGAAGAACGCGGGCCTCGTGGGCGCAGTGAAGATCGCGTCATGGGACGCGACCCAGACCCTGATCGACGCCCTGAAGGGCGGGGACATCGACCTCGTCCTGGCGCAATTGCCCGCAGAGATCGGCTCCCTCGGCGTGGACGCGGGGTACAAGGACCTCGGCGCCAAGACCATGCCTCCGAAGAAGATCATCCCCGGGTTCCAGTTCTTCACCAAGGACAACGTGAACAACGCGGACATGCAGCAGTACGTCTACTCGAAGTAACGACCGCGGCCACGGTACTCCGTGGCATTTGCGTCGTTCGAAAGGGCCGGCGTCACTGGCGCCGGCCCTGCTCTCTTTATCATTCGGCGACATCGATTGCGATCACATCGAACGTATTGTACTATCCGGCAGGGGACGGGGTGATGGTGCATGGGGGACAAGGCTCTGGTGACGAACAACGGAAGGGCGCGGACGCCGGCGATGTCCCTGCTGGCGCGCAACTGGGCCTTCTTTTTCCTGGTGCTCACCCTCGTCGTCTTCTCATTCACGGGGAAGAATTTCTTCGCCATCAACAATTTCCAGAACATCGTGCACCTTGGCACCACGGCCCTCCTCCTGGCGTGCGCCGAGACCTTCGTCATCATCACGGGGGGCATCGACCTCTCCGTCGGCTACGTGCTCGGGCTTTCGGCTGTGTCGGCCTCGAGCGCGATGCAGGTGCTCTACGCCGCGCACTGGTCGGTCGCCGCGTGCATTCTCGTCGGAATCGGTGTGGGGCTCGTCTCGAGCCTCGCCTGCGGGCTTGCGGCGGGAATCCTCGTCTCGCGCTACCGGGTGCCGCCCTTCATCGCGACCCTGGGCACACAGGGCATTGCCATCGGCGTGACGTACCACATCTGCGGCGGATTCCCGGTCTGGTACCTTCCGCCCGGCCTGACGGAGATCGGCAACGCCTACGTTCTGTATATCCATCCGGCATCGGGGGCGTGGAGCTTCTTCTCCCGGCCCGCCGGTATCGCCGCATCGCAGATCAAGGAGCTGGTGCGGGTCATCCCCGTGTCCTTCATCCTTATCTTCGTCTTCCTCATCGTGCTCTGGCACCTTCTGAAGAACACGAGGTTCGGCCAGCACACGTACGCGATCGGCGGCAGCATGGACGCGGCGGTCCGCGCGGGGATCAACACGCGCCGTCACCTCATCTTCGTCTACGTCCTTTCCGCCTTTCTCGCGGGGCTCGCGGGGATCGTCGACCTGTTCCAGACAGGGACCGGAAACTTCACCACCTTCGGCGCCCAGCTCGAGCTGTTCGCCATCGCAGCGGTGATCATCGGAGGGGCGAGCCTCATGGGAGGCAAGGGGCGGGTGCTCGCCTCCGTGGTGGGTGTCATCCTCCTGAAGGTGCTGGAGAACGGCTTGAACCTCTCCGGCGTGGAGCCGTTCTACCGCTACATCGCGGTCGGCCTCATCCTCATCGTGGCGGTCGTCATCGACCAGCTCTTCCCGGATCTCTTCTAGGCGGCCAAGGAGCGGCACATGACGCGGCGGGCAGGAATCACCTCATTCGTCGGGCAGCGCTGGTCGGTACTGTTCTTCCTCGTGGAGCTGGTCTTCTTCAGCGCCGTGGCCCGCGGGTTTTTTACACTGAACGGCGTGCAGATCGTGCTCTTCTACAGCACGACCCTCGCACTCCTTGCCACCGCGGAAACCCTGGTCATCGTGACCGGGGGAATCGACCTCTCGGTCGGGTTCGTCATGGGCTTCGCTTCCGTCATCTCGGCGAAGCTCTCGGGCCGGTTCGCCGAGATGGGTCTTGCGCCCGAGCTGGCCCTGCTGCTCGCGATCCTCATCACGCTGGCCATCGGTCTTCTCCCGGGGTTCGTGAACGGCCTGCTGGTCGCGCGGCTGAAGGTGCCGCCGTTCCTCGCCACGTTCGCCGTCCAGGGCATCACGTACGGGACCTCGCTCCTGATCACCCAGGGATCGGCGGCGATCAACGTGCCCAACCTCGCCAATGTCATCGGCAATGGGTACTTCATCTACCTTGTTCCCGGGCAGGGCGTGTCGCTGTTCACCCGGCCGCAGGTCGCGCCGGGCACGCCCGTCATCGACATCATCCCGACGATGGTGGTCGTGACCGTGCTCTTCGTGGCGGTGGCCGCGTATCTCCTGAAGCGGACCCGTTTCGGGCAGCACACCTACGCGATCGGCGGAAACATCGACGCGGCCATGCGGGCGGGCATCAACACGAACCGGCACCTCGTGGCCATCTACGTGATTTCCTCGTTCCTCGCCACCCTGTCCGGCATCATCTACATGATGGAGTACGTCACGGGCAAGTCCGACGCCGGATCCTCGTTCATGCTGGACTCGGTCGTGGCTGTCGTCATCGGCGGGGCGAGCCTCTTCGGGGGGACGGGGACGGTCTGGAGGACGATCCTCGGCGTGCTCATCCTCTCGGTGCTGGAGATGGGGCTGAAGATCATGGGAGTGCAGACCTTCGACAAGTACATCGCGGTGGGGATCATCCTCATCTTTGCCGTGCTGATCGACCAGTTCTTTCCCGAGCTGGTACGGAAGGAGGATTGACAATGGGGTACCTGCTCGAGGTCAGGAACATCACGAAGCGTTTCGGCGGCCTCGTGGCCGTGAACAACGTGAGCATGGGGGTGAACGCCGGCGAGGTGGTCGGCCTCCTGGGGGACAACGGCGCGGGAAAGTCGACCCTGATCAAGGTCGTCTCCGGCGTCTACGGGGCGGACGAAGGAACGATCCTCTTCCAGGACAAGGAGGTGCAGATCAATTCCCCGATGGACGCGCTGGGAATGGGGATCGAGACGATCTACCAGGACCTCGCCCTCGCGGAGAACCTCAACACGCCGGCGAACATTTTCCTCGGACGGGAGAAGATGAAGAAGGTGCTCGGGGTCCTGAACGTCCTCGACCACGCCTACATGCACGCGGAGAGCCGCAAGGTCCTTGAAATGCTCGACATCCTCATCCCCTCCCTGCGCAACCGCATCCGGGCCCTCTCGGGCGGCCAGCGGCAGGCTGTGGCGATCTCCCGCTCGATCTACTGGGACGCGAAGTTCCTCATCATGGACGAGCCGACCGCGGCCCTCGGCGTCGCCGAGCAGAAGAAGGTCATCGACACCATCAACCTCCTGAAATCGCACGGCCTGGGGATCATCGTCATCAGCCACCAGATGCACGACATCTTCCAGGTCGCCGACCGTATGGTGATCATGCGGCGGGGAGAGAAAGTGGCGGAGCTCGTCACGAAGCAGACGAATCCCGACGAGGTGGTGAGCCTGATCGTCGGCGCGGAGACGGTCACGCACTAGGTCACCGCCGAAGGTGGTGGGCGTATGAAGCTCTACAGAAAGACGATCCTGTTTTTCATCGGCGTCATCGCGTTCCAGTCGATCCTCACTATCTTCCTCATCACGAACTTCACGCGCCGCGCAAACCTCGCCGATGCGCAGAAGGAGCTGGAAGACGAAGCGTCGGTGCTCTACGAAGGCTTCAACGCGTGGAAGCGCCAGATCTGGATCAGTCTCGTCTCGATCGCGGACGACACGCAGCTCCCCCGGCAGATCGCGCGCGACCGGGAGCGATCCCTGCGGGAGCTGCTCCTGGTCTGGAAGGTCGACGCCCTCGGGCTCAAAGACGCGCAGGGCAACGGCATCTCCAGCCTCACGCAGACCTTTCCCGGAATTCTCACGCTTTCCGACGTGCAGTCCCTCGCCAAGGCCCGGCCGTACCCGTATATCGAGCTGATCACCGTGCGGGGCACCCTCTGCCTGGTCGGGGCGACGACGCTCTCCTGGGGGCCGGGGAGGTCACCCGACGTATTTCTCATCAAGCGCCTGGACTCCGGGTTTTGCGACCAGCTCACCCTGAACAGGAACTCCCTTGTGGCGTTCCTGCAGGGCACGCGCACCCTCGCCTCGACTCTCACCCCCGACATGGGGTCGGGCTTCTTCGATCCCCGGGCCATGCGCAGCGCCTACCAGGAGGTCTACGACCGGCGCATGGGCGCTGCTCGCTTCAACGCCGCCTTCCAGAGGCTTGGCCGGCTGGATCACCAGAGCGAAGGCGACGAGCTTTTCCTGGGAACCTTCGTGTCCAACGAGCCGTTCAATGAAAAGCTCCTCCTCCTCGACCGGGCGATCCTCCTGGTGTCCCTGGCCGGCGCGCTGCTCACCGTGCTCCTGAGCCTCTTCCTATCGCGCAACATCACCCATCCCATCGGCGAGCTCCTGGGCGCCATGGGACGCATCCGCGACGGGGCGCTGGACACGCAGGTGCGCACACGGGGCGGGTCCGAGCTCAGACGGCTTTTCGAGGGGTTCAACGACATGGCGCGCGAGCTCGCGCAGAGCCGGGCGGCCATGCGCAACGCCCTGCACGAGACGGTGCTTTTGAAGGAGTACAATGAAAAGATCGTGAACTCGATCCGCGCCGGCATCGCGATCGTGAACAGCGATCTCGTGGTGGAGAAAGCGAACAGCTCCTTCCTTTCGACCTTCGGCCTGGACGCCGCGCGGGCCATGGGGGCGCCGCTCACCTACCTCGACATCGACATCATCGACGAAATGATCGTGGAGAAGATCTTCGCGATCTTCCGGCGGGAGAGCGAGTTCCACTCGCAGGTGTCGCGCTCGCGTGCCGGCAAGGTCTACGAGATACGGCTGTACCCGTTTTACAGCACCGAGGGCGGGTTCCACCAGGCTTCGGGCTGCGTGTTCATGGTCGACGACATCAGCGCCCGCACGGAGCTCGAGGAGAAGATCTTCCAGGCCGAGAAGCTTTCCACCATCAGCATGCTTTCGGCAGGGATGGCGCACGAGATCAACAACCCGCTGGGGTCCATTCTCACCAACGTGCAGAACCTCATCGACGAAGAGTCGAACGCCGAACGGCGCGTGTCGCTGAAATGGATCGAGCAGGAGACCCGGCGGATCGCGCGGATCGTGCAGGAGCTGCTGAACTTCGCCGCCGCCGATTCCGGGCATGCACCGGGCTCTGACGTGAACGGCGTCGTGCGGGAGGTGGTGGGCCTCATGGCCCGATCGCCGGGCCGGGAGGAGCGGATCCGCATCGACACGAGGCTGGCCCCCGGGCTCCCGCCTTCGGTCGTGAGCACCGACGAGCTGAAACAGGTGGTGATCAACCTGCTGC
>JBEKXR010000266.1:0-5741 GCA_049511935.1 Spirochaetia bacterium
GACATGACGATTTGTCGACGAACCGCATTGCTCTGCGTGGTCTGCGCTGCGGTGCTGGTGCTCCTCGCCTCGTGCGCATCCGGGCCGACGACCATCCCACCGGGACTTTCTGCTGCCGAGATCTTCCAGCGCGCGCAGGACGCCTCGGACCGGGGCGCCTATCCCCTTGGCATCCGCTACTACTCCCTGATGCTGACCTCCTATCCCGACGACGTCAATCATCTGACATGGGCTTCATACGAAATCGCGTTTCTCTATCACAAGATGGGTAAAAACGACACGGCCCTCTCGCTCATCAACGACCTGCTGGACAAGTACGCGAAGGAAGGTGACGCGCTCCCGCCCGCCCCGCGTGTTCTCGCGACGAAGCTGAAGCCCCGACTGGAAGAGATCCTGCAGAAGAAGCGGTGAAGCGCTATTCCTACTGTCCTGTGTGCGGCAGTCCGTACCGCCTCGTCGGATCGTCGACGGCGGCGTCGTTGAAGCTTCTCCTGTGCTCTTCGTGCGGCTTCGAGTTCTGGCAGAACTCGAAGCCCGCGGTGGGTGCACTCATCATCAGGATCGTCGACAGACAGCCGCAGGTCCTGCTCACGCGACGGGGCGTCGAGCCATACAAGGGAATGTGGGACTGCCCGGGGGGGTATCTGGAGAACGGCGAGCTGCCGGAAGCAGGACTTGCGCGCGAGCTGGTGGAGGAACTGGGCGTGCACATCGTGCGGCCGCGGCTCTTCTCGCTGGGAATCGACGAATATCCCCGGGACGACGTGGCAGAGGAAGCACGTTTCGTTCTCAGTCTCTACTATCGGTGCGAGATTTCCGCCGACGCTCACCTTGCGGCGGCCGACGACGTGGCCGAAGCTGCCTGGTTTCCCCTGGACCAGCCGCCGGCGAAGATGGCGTTCGCGAGCAACAGACGCGCACTGGACGAGCTGCGTGCGGCATGGGAAGCGGAATCGAGTCGAGGACCCCTCTCAGGCTGAGCCTGCCGGTTCCTTGCCCACGGACTCCGTGATGCGGTGGAGCTTGTCCCGGTCCACCAGCTGCAGGCCATCCCCTTCCATCCCGAGAATTCCCGCGCGCTGCAGATCCTCCAGCGATTTTCGCACCTCCTCCATGGGGAGCTCCAGGCTGAGGGACATCTCTTCCAGGCATTTCTGGTAGGGGACGCTCGATTGGCCGCTGGGCAGCTCCTGGTACACGGAGCGCAGGTGCAGAGCGATGAGGCCTTCGGCGTCCTTCTTCACGAGGTGCTGGATCTTCAGGTGCGCGTTCTGGAGCCTCCGGCAAAGCTTGTCGATGATCGTAAGGGCGATCCGCGTGTTGCGCGCGATCATGTTCTGGAGGCCCTCCCTGTCGAAGACGAGAAGCTCCACGTCGTCGATCGCGGTCACCGTCGCGGTGCGCTGGATGCGGTTGACGATCGCCATCTCTCCGAAGAAATCGCCCTTCTCCAGCACCGAGATCACGTGCGTCTTTCCCCCGAACCGTTTGCTCACCCTGACCTTGCCGGTCTGGATGATGTACATCTCCTCGCCTTCCTCGCCTTCGCGGCAGATCGCGGCGCCCGGCGCGTACTTGCGGCTGAATCTCTGAAGAAGATCGTCCGGCATGGCAATCAGACTCTAACCAAATCCGTGCCCGGGGTAAAGCGCGACGGGCAGTGACGGGAGTGCGCCCTTTCAAGCGGCGAGGCGCAGGGCCCCGTATTCCGGTCCGGAGGCTCACATGCGCCGCACCCCGCGTTACCTTCGGCCGGGCTTGCCCATCCTGGGCGTGCTTCTCGCCGCGTCCTGCGGACCGCTGCCGGACTCCCGGACTCAGGACACTGACCTTCTGCCGCCGCAGGTGCAGTCCGTCCAGGCGCTCGGCCCGGGAGAGATTTCCATCTCGTTCGACGAGGATGCCGGTCTCTGTGCCGACAAGACGCGCATCACTCCCCCGCTTGCCGTCACCGACGTGACGGGGCCGTCAAAGAACGTGCTTCTCCGGGGAGAGGAGCAGGCGCCCGGCCGCCCGTATGTACTGGAGGCCGAAGCGCGTGATGCTCACGGGAACTCTGCGTCGTTTGTCGCACAATTCTACGGCTTCAACGCCCGGGTTCCCCGGCTGCTCATCAACGAATTCACCCCGCGGGGTTCGGGGAACCACCCGGATCTCGTGGAGCTCAAGGTCCTGTCGGCGGGAAACATGGGCGGCGTTGTGCTCTGCCTGGGCTCACCGGGAAGCTATGATGCCCGCATGGTCTTCCCCCCTTTCGAGGTGGGGGCAGGCAGCTATATCGTGGTTCATCTCAAGCCATCGGGAGAGGCCGGAGAGGTTGATGAGACGACCGACACTGCGGCATCGAAGGGCTTCGACGCCTCGGACACGGCCTTCGATTTCTGGCTCAGGGATGGACGAGGGCTCGGTGGAAACAACGGAGTTCTGTCCCTCTGTGATCGGCCCGGGGGTACGTGCATGGACGGGGTCCTCTACAGCAACCGCACGATCCAGTCGGACGAACAAAACGGAGGCTTTGGATCGGATGAGATGCGCGCGCGGGCGGAAGAGCTGGTGAGGTGCGGCGCGTGGAAGCCCGCCGGGGGGCGTGTCACACCGGAGGACGGGGTCAGCCCGGAGGGTTCCACCGGCACACGGTCGATCTGCAGGTCATCCGCATCGATTGACACCGATCGGCCGGAAGACTGGCACATCGTGCCGACACGCAAGGCCAGCTTCGGGGCCGACAATACAGACGAAGTCTATGCGCCGTAGGAACCCGGGGCACTGGCAGGTACCGCCCTAAATACCGCGCTCCGCGCGGTGTACGCTAGATCATTTCCTTGATCATTTTTTCCAGTGCGGGCCGCGGGACGGCGCCGATCTGCTGCTTCACGACCTGGCCTTTGCTGAAGACCAGAATAGTCGGGATGCTCACGATGTTGAACTGCTGCGCGAGCTCGCCCTCCGCGTCCACGTCGATCTTCGCGATCTTGATCTTGTCCTTGTAGTCCCGAGCGAGTTCCCTGAGAACGGGCGCGATCATCTTGCACGGGCCGCACCACTCCGCCCAGAAATCGGCAATCACCGGTACCGCCGATTTCATCACCTCGGCGTCAAAGTTGCTTCGCGTGACCGTCACCTCGTCTGCCATTTCAGCTCCCCTCGTTTCCGTCGTAGGTGACTAATATATATCCTCACGACCGCAATGAGCAATCCCTCGAATCGGGGCGTGACGGGTTTCACGCCTCCTGGCGGTCCCCGCGGCTCTTGCGCTTGAGGTCCTTTAGCCGGAAGTCACTGATGATGCCCCAGACGTGGTCGAGCGATTCCTCCACGACCTGCCGCATCCTGGCGGGCATCTCCGTGTAGACCTTTTTCACCCTTTCGAGGACAACGAACAGGTCGTGCAGGAAGAAGGCCGCTTCGAGAATGTAGTCTTTCTCCTCGCGGTCGATGGCCTGGTAGTTGCGGGGGAACTTCCGCAGCTGTCCCACGAGCCTGCTCAGGCTCTGCGGGGTCTCCTGCCCGTCACGAGAGGCGAGGTAGCCGAGCTGGGAATCCAATGAGAGCATCTCCGAGGAGTTCATCGCGTACATCGTGTTCTGCAGGGCCAGGCCGAGGTTCTGCCAGCGCTCCCCGCCGAGCTCGGAGAGCGCGCCCGCCAGGCGGCGCACATCTTCGCCGGCATCGGGATGAAAGACGACTTCCCTGTACTTCGCCATGCGCGCGCGGTTCTCCTCCAGCACCTTGTCCGCGAAGCTCGGCTCTTTCTCCGCGGCCGGGCGCGCCGTGCCGAGCTGGACGCGCTGCTCTTCCCGGGAGATCAGCTCCTGGATCGCGCTGATCTCCGCCAGCAGGAACGAGGAGACGTCGACCTTCGCCCGCAGGGCCCTGATGTAGCGCGACTCGAACGCCGCGCGCAGGGTCTTGGGCTTGAAGTACTTGTTGACGTATTCGTCGTACTTCCTGCGGATCTTCTCGACGCTGGAAGTGATTTCGCCCGGCGTCAGTTTCCTGGATGTCACGGCGCCCTCTTCATACTGGATCGAGCTCCCCTGATCAACAAATCGGCGTTTCCCGGCATCTCCATGATCCCACCCGAATCGAGGAGCAATCTCACGTCGCGGACGGGTGTGCCGTCCCCGACGGCCTGCCTTTCGTGCCTCGCACGAAAGCGCTGATGCCGATTCCTGCCGCGGCCATGATGCCGGCGGTCGTGAGGAATACCGGGCCGTACCCGCCGGCAAGCGCGATCGACGCGCCGATCACGGGTCCGAGGGCGTTGCTGCCTGAGGCGATCGAGCTCGAGATTCCATAGATGCTTCCCTGCTTTCCCGGCTCGATCCTCTGCGCAATGAGCGCATTCACGGAAGGCAGGTTGCCGCCGACGAAGAAACAGCTCGCCATTCGCAGGAGGAGCAGCTGGAAAGGGGTCCGAACGAACGCCTGGGGGACGATGAACAGCGCCGCGCCCGTCATGCAGACGATCAGCACCCGGCGGTAGCCCAGGCGGTGGCTGAACCGTCCGACGATGATCGCCGCAAGGGCGCTTGCGACCGCGCCCAGCCCGATGATCACTCCGGTGGTGGACGCGACGTACGCCGCATCGACGCGCAGCTGCTGGATGTACAACGGAAGGAAGGGGCTCACCACCGATCCGGCGATCTGGTCGGCGGCGATCACCGCCATCAGGGACCACAGCGCCCGGGACCGTGCCAGGGGCCGGAAATCCGGCAGCATGCTCGCCCCGATTGATTTCCGCTGCGCGGGCGGGCTGAAATTGTCCTCCGCGAACCGGGCGATGACGATTCCCGCGGCGAGAAGCAGGAACGAGGTGGCGAAGAAATTGACCCGCCGGCCGAACAGGTCCGCGATCACCCCGCCGACGAGCGGCCCCAGCGAAGCGCCCAGGAAGATCGCCATCTGCAGGAGGCCCAGGCCGTATCCCACTTCCTCGCGGGGCGAAATGGAGGCGACCATGATCGTCGCCGCGGCGATCGTGCCGGTGATGCATCCCTGGATCGTCTTGAGCACGATCAGCTGCCAGGGAGCGCTGACCATGCCCATGAGCAGCATCACGACCGTCCCCCCGAACATCGCGCGCAGGAGCATCGGTTTGCGGCCGTAATTGTCGGCGATGCTCCCCCAGATCGGGGAGAAGAATACGAGACTGATCGAGGGGAGCGCCTGCACCAGGCCCGCCAGCAGCTTCAGCCTCGCGGGATCCGTCACGCCGAGATCCTGGAGAAAGAGCGGAGTGATCGGAGTGGAAGTGGTGAATCCCGCGACGGCAAGGAGCTCGCCCGCGCCCACGGCGTAGAGAGTCCTCCGCCAGGGTCGCGTGGATGACAGGGATCGTGTCAGGATGCGCTCCTCATTGCGTGCGGCGGTCACTATAAGCCGGAATCGGCCCCCGATGACAGCATTGCCCGTCGCTGCCCGGACTTGCGCGCGGCCGCATCCACTTGCACCGGGCCCCTCCCGGGAGGTACCTATACACATGACCCGGACCCCCTGGATTCCGCTGTTCTGTGTGTTGTCGGTCCTGGCAACGGCCGGAGCCGCGTACGCCGCCGCGCCGACTCGCACGAGCGCCGCGCCGGTTCCGGCCGGGCCGCCCGCCCTGGACGCCCGATCCGTGATCCTTGTGGAAGCTCTCACCGGCGCCGTCCTGTTCGAGTCCCGTGCGGACGAGCGGATCCCCCCTGCCAGTCTCACCAAGCTCATGACCCTGCACCTGGCACTCCAGGAGATCGAGG
>JBEKXR010000267.1:0-5741 GCA_049511935.1 Spirochaetia bacterium
TGCTGGCGCAGCAGGGCAGGAGCGTGGAAGAAGTGCGGAAGGAATGGACGCCCTCCGCAGAAAAGCGCGCGCGGCTGCAGCTGGTGGTCTCCGAGATCGCCAGGAAGGAAGGGATCGGAATCGAGGACAGCGACCTCGATGCGGAGATCGCGAAGATGGCGGAGGAGCGCAAAGTCACGGCCTCCGAGCTGAAGGAGAGCCTTGCAAAGAACAACCTCGAGGACTACATGCGCAGCAACCTCCGCATGGACAAGCTGTACGACTTCCTCCTCTCCAAAACCACGATCCGGCCGTCGGAAAAGCGGAAAGTATTGGACATACTCCAGGGGAATTAGGTACCATTAAGGATGAATGAAGCAGAGGCAGAACTCCGATGAATGAGATGGACACCAACCTCGTCCCCATTGTCATCGAGCAGACGGGACGCGGGGAGCGGTCGTACGATATCTATTCCCGGCTCCTCAAGGACCGCATCGTGTTCGTGGACGGCGAGATCTACGACGTGAACGCGGACCTCGTGGTGGCGCAGCTCCTGTTCCTCGAATCGCAGGACCCCGAGAAGGACATCCATCTCTACGTCAACTCGCCGGGGGGCACGGTGACCGCGGGGCTTGCCATTTACGACACCGTCCAGTACATCAAGCCGAACGTGCAGACGATCTGTCTCGGCCAGGCCGCTTCCATGGGCGCCCTGCTCCTTGCCTGCGGCACCCACGGCAAGCGCGTGGCGCTGCCCTCATCGCGCATCCTTGTTCACCAGCCCTGGGGAGGAGTCTCGGGGCAGGCCGTGGACATCAGCATCCAGGCCCGCGAGCTGGTGCGCATAAAGAAGCTGATCGTCTCCTACTTCGCGGAGCACACGGGCAGGTCCGCGGATTCGGTCGAAAGGGACCTCGAAAGGGACTACTATATGTCCGCCGAGGAAGCCCTGGAGTACGGGCTCATCGACAAGATCCTGAAACGGGGAAAGAATGGCGAAAACCCCCAAAAGTGACGGGTTCAAGGTCTGCTCATTCTGCGGGAAGAGCGCGGACGTCGCCCGGCGGCTGATTGCCGGCCCGGGCGTTTTCATCTGCGACGAGTGCGTGAACGTCTGCAAGAAGATCCTGGACGAAGAGGAAGAAAACCTCTCCATCGAGTTCACGGAGGACATCCCGAAGCCGCGGGAGATCAAGGATTACCTGGACCAGTATGTCATTGCGCAGGAGCAGGCCAAGAAGGTGCTCTCCGTCGCGGTCTACAATCACTACAAGAGGATCGCCCTCGGCCACAAGGTGCAGAACGAGGTGGAGCTCGAGAAGTCCAACGTCCTGCTCATCGGTCCGACGGGGACGGGAAAGACTCTCCTGGCCCGGACGCTGGCGCGCAAGCTCAAGGTGCCCTTCGCCATTGCGGACGCGACCACCCTCACCGAGGCAGGCTACGTCGGGGAGGACGTGGAAAACATTCTCCTGAAGCTGATCCAGAACGCCGGCAACAACATCTCCGGCGCCGAACGCGGCATCGTCTATATCGACGAAATCGACAAGATCGCGCGCAAGAGCGGTGACAACCCGTCCATCACTCGCGACGTGTCGGGAGAAGGCGTGCAGCAGGCGCTGCTGAAGATCGTGGAAGGGACGGTGGCGTCCGTGCCGCCCCAGGGGGGCCGCAAGCATCCGAACCAGGAGATGCTGCGCATCGACACGACCAACATCCTCTTCATCTGCGGCGGCGCCTTCGTCGGCCTCGACGGCATCGTAGAACAGCGGACGATCGCGCACCCGATGGGTTTCGGCGCGAATCCCAAGGGCGCAGGAGAGAAAGACCTCCTCGCCCTGTACTCCCAGCTGCAGCCGGACGACCTCATCCGCTACGGTCTCATTCCCGAGTTCGTGGGACGGCTTCCCATTGTCGTTCCCCTCGAAGAGCTGGATTACGTGGCGCTGCGCCGCATCATCACCGAGCCGCACAACGCCGTGCTCAAGCAGTACCAGGCCTCCTTCAAGCTGGACGACGTGGAGCTGGAGTTCGAGGAGCGCGCCATCGACGCCATCGCGCGGAAGGCGATCGAGCGCAAAACGGGCGCGCGGGGACTGCGCGCAATCGTGGAAGCTCTCATGATGGACATCATGTTCGACATCCCCTCCATCAAGGGAGCGAAGAAAGTGATCATCACGGAGAGCGTGGTCACGAGCGCCGAAAGGCCCGAGATCATCCTGTCTGGCCAGAAAAAAACCGCCTAAGCATGCCTACCGCATTGACACAACTTGAACTGGCGAGCACGGCACTAGATACCGCGCTCCGCGCGGTGCGCTCTAGGGCGGCCCTCGCATGAAGCTGCTGCAGAAGAAGCACGAGCTGTTCATGGTCCCGCTCAAGGACCTCGTGGTATTCCCCCGGATGGTCGTTCCCTTCTTCGTGGGGCGGCGGCGCTCGGTGAGGAGCGTGGAGGAGGCCGCCCGGCTCGGCCGACCCCTGTTTCTGGCGGCCCAGAAGAAGACCGCCGTGGAAGAGCCGGGCGAGCACGACGTGCACACGGTCGGGACGATCGCGCGTGTGTTACAGATGACGAAGATGCCGGACGGCAAGCTCCGGCTCCTCGTGGAGGGGCTGGAGCGTGCCGCAGTGGTGAAGTACACCGAGACGCGCGACTGCCTCCAGGCGGTCGTGAGGACGCTCCCTCCGGCACCCGAGGTGACGCCGCAGGTCGCAGCACTCATGCGGACCGTCCTCACCCAGTTCAGCCAGTACAACGAGGTGGCGAAGAAGGTGCCCGCCGAGGCGGTGACCGCAATCGTGTCTGCGGAAGCGCCTGACGTCCTCGTCGACCTGGTGGCGGGAAACCTCCCCCTGAAGTTCGAGCAGAAGATGGAGCTTCTCGCCGCGGAGGACGCGAAAGAGCGCCTGGAGCGCTGCGCCGCGATCGTGGGTTCCGAGATCGAGCTCGCCAGTCTCGAGCAGGAAATCACGGGGAAAGTCCGGCGCAAACTGGAGAAGACGCAGAAGGATTACTTCCTCAATGAGCAGCTGAAGGAGATCCAGAAGGAGCTGGGCGCCGAAGGGGACGATCCCACGGGAGCGAAGGAGCTCGAGGAGAAGGTCAAGGCGAAGGGCCTGCCGAGCGAGGTTGCGGAGAAGTGCCAGAAGGAGCTGAAAAGGCTGGGACGGATGCAGCCCCTGTCACCGGAATCCGCGCTGCTGCGCACGTACCTGGAATGGGTCGTGGATCTGCCCTGGAAGGAAACCACCGCGGACAACCGCGACATCGAGCGCGCGCGGCAGATCCTGGACGAGGACCACTATGACCTGAAAAAGGTGAAAGAGAGGATCCTGGACTTCATTGCCGTGCGGCAGTTGAAGAGCCGGGTGAAAGGTCCCATCCTCTGCTTTATCGGGCCTCCCGGTACTGGCAAGACGTCCCTCGGAAGGTCAGTCGCGCGCTCCCTGGACCGCAACTTCGTGCGCGTGTCTCTCGGCGGTGTGCGCGACGAGGCGGAGATCCGCGGGCACCGCAAGACGTACGTGGGCGCCCTGCCCGGCAAGATCATCCAGTTCATGCGCAAGGCAGGCTCCCGCAATCCCGTTTTCCTCCTCGACGAGATCGACAAGATGAGCTCCGACTGGCGAGGCGATCCCGCCTCGGCCCTCCTGGAGGTCCTGGACCCCGAGCAGAACCACACCTTCATGGACCACTACCTCGAGGTTCCCTACGACCTGTCCGATGTCATGTTCATCACCACCGCGAACTCCACCCACAATATCCCCTATCCGCTGCGCGACAGGATGGAGGTGATCGAGATCTCGGGTTACACCGAGTTCGAGAAGGAGAAAATCGCGGAGAAGTTCCTCGTGCCCAAGCAGATCCAGGAGAACGGCCTGGAATGGGCCGACATCGTCTTCCAGCGTTCCGCGCTCATGCGGCTCATCCGCGGGTACACCTTGGAGGCGGGCGTGCGCAACCTGGAACGGGAGATCGCCAACATCCTTCGAAAGATCGCCCGTGAGGCGGTGAAAAGCGGCGCGACCGAACCGGTTCCCACACCCGCGGCTCCTGCAGATCCCGCGGCCGAGAGCGCCGTGGAGGCAATTGCGGAGGGCCCGGGTTCGGCAGAGACCGCGGCTGCCACGACCGTTGCGGCTCCTCCGCCCGGCCCGGCGGTTGCTGCCGGCGACGATCCTCCTCTTCCCACCGCGGATTTCAAGGTCGTGGTGAGCGGCAGGTCGGTGGAGAAATACCTGGGCAAGGAGAAGTTCCTGGAGGACGACTTCTCCCAGGACGTGACACCGGGCCTTGCCTACGGCCTTGCCTGGACCGAGCTAGGGGGGCAGCTCCTCCCCGTCGAGGTGGCGATCGTCGCGGGCAAGGGAGAGCTCACCCTCACGGGAAGCCTCGGTGACGTGATGAAGGAAAGCGCGCAGGCGGCCCTCACGTTCCTCCGCGCGCACCACGCAGCCCTCGGGATCACGCCGGACTTCACGAAGGACCGCGACATCCACATCCATGTACCGGAAGGCGCGATACCCAAGGACGGGCCGTCCGCCGGCATCACGCTGGCCGCGGCGCTCCTCTCTGCCGTGGCGGGCGCCGCCGTGGCGCCCGGCTTCGCGATGACCGGAGAGATCACGCTCACCGGCCGCATCCTCCCGATCGGGGGGGTGAAGGAAAAGGTGCTTGCCGCACACCGATACAAGATGACGAATGTCCTTCTGCCGCGGCGGAACGAAAAGGACCTGGAAGAGATCCCCCCGGAGGTGATGCACCAGCTCCACTTCCATTTTGCGGAGTCGGTGCTGGATGCGCTGGCGATCCTGTTTCCTCACAGAACCTTCGAAGCGTGGGATGAGACGCCGCGCCCGGAGGGCGTCGTGGACTCGCTCCGTCGGGACATTCCCCCGGCCCCCGCTGTCGAACCGTCCATGGACCAGCCCTCGCTCTGAGGAAGGCCATCCATGAAGTTCGCGAGGAGGATGTCGTCGGTCCATCGCTCGTTCATCCGGGAGATCCTGAAAGCCGCCGTGGATCCCGAGATCATATCCTTTGCCGGGGGTCTTCCCAACCCGCGGTTCTTTCCCGTGCGCGAGCTGCAGGAGGCGGCCAGCAAGGTGCTGGCGTCTGACGGAGCCGCGGCCCTCCAGTACGCGACCACCGAGGGGTTTCCCCCGCTCCGGGAAATGATCGCCGAGCGCTCTACGGCGCGCGGGAACCGGGTGCGGCCCGAGGAGGTGTTGATCCTCAACGGCTCCCAGCAGGGGCTGGACCTCGTCGCCAAGGTTTTCGTGGACCCGGGGGATGAGGTGCTGGTGGAAAGTCCATCCTACCTCGCCGCCCTGCAGTGCTTCGGATTTTTCGAGCCCCGGTTCCGGCCGCTCGCCCTGGACCGGGACGGGGTCTGCGTGCGCGAGCTCGGGACTGCCCTGCGGGACTCGGCGCCGAAGCTCTTCTATGCCATCCCGAACTTCCAGAATCCTTCCGGCATCAGCTATTCCCGGGATCGGCGCCGCGAGGCAGCGCGGCTCATCGCGGGCTCCTCGACGGTGCTCGTGGAAGACGACCCGTACGGAGAGATCCGCTTCATGGGAGAGGACCTTCCCTCGATCCGTGCCTGCATCGCGGAGGCCGGCTCGACGGACTCCTCGGTGCTCCTGGGCACGTTTTCCAAGATCGTCTCTCCCGGCGTGCGCCTGGGGTGGATCGTGGCCGGGCCGGAGATCATGGAAAGGCTGGTGGTGGCGAAGCAGGCCGCCGACCTTCACTCCAA
>JBEKXR010000268.1:0-5721 GCA_049511935.1 Spirochaetia bacterium
CTTGTCGGGGGCGGGGGCGCACGGACAGGGAACACCGCCGAATCGACGCGTTCCGAGCGCACGGCGTCCGGACCGGAGAAATCCGAGCCGCGGTCAGCCACGCGCATCATCGCCGTCTCCAGCGGAAAGGGAGGGGTCGGCAAGACGAACATCGCAATCAACCTCGCCCTCGCCTATGCGCAGGCGGGCAAGAAGGTGATCGTCATGGACGCGGACCTCGGACTGGCGAACGTGAACGTGGTCCTCGGCGTTATTCCCCGGTACAACCTGTACCACCTCATCCGCAAGCAGAAAACCCTCTCCGAGATCCTCGTGGACACAAGTTACGGGATCCAGATCATCGCGGGCGCATCGGGGTTCTCAAAGATCGCGAACCTGAATGAGGAGGAGCGGCGCGACTTCATCGCGGAGCTGGCCGCACTGTCGAATGCGGACATTCTCATCATCGACTGCGCCGCGGGCGTCTCGAACAACGTCATTTCCTTCATTGCCGCGGCCGACGACGCCCTGATCGTCACCACGCCCGAGCCGACGGCGATCACCGATGCGTACGGCATCATCAAGATCATTGCTACCGAGATCGAGAACCTCGACCTCGGCCTGAAGCTCATCGTCAACCGGGTGAAGTCGGTGGTGGAGGGCAAGAGGGTCGCCGAGAGGGTGATCAACATCGCCGGGCAGTTCCTCAATCTCAAGGTGGACTATCTCGGGTTCGTCTATGACGACCCGGTCGTCCATACCTCCGTGGTGCGGCAGAAGCCGTTCCTCGTCCTGGAGCCGAAGTCGCGGGCCGCCCTCTGCATCCGCCACCTCGTCGGCCGGCTGGAGAATTACGAGTACCGCGACGGGAAGGGGATCCCGACATTCCTGAAGAAGCTGTTCGGGTCGCGATAGGTGCCGCGGGAATGTTGACTCTCCGCGGCGTATACCCTACTGTTGTTCAGGGGGGATGGGTCCGGTGAAGGACTTCGTCAGGGACGTCTGGAAAATCGCCGCGGCCTGCGCCGCCGGTGCGTTTCTCCTTTCCCTGGTGATCGGCCTGATCGCGGGCAATCCATTCGGCGTCGCCCTGTTCCGCGCGTTGCTCTCCTCCGTGCTTTTCGCGGGTCTGGGGGCGGGCCTGCGGGTCGTCGTCAAGGGATACCTTCCGGAGCTGCTCGCGTCGAACGAGGAGAAGGCGGGAAAGACCGGCGCCGACGAATCCGCGGACCACCGCGGCGCCGCTGTCGACATCGTGCTGCCGGAGGATGACGGGCTTCGCCGCCAGGCCTATAGCGGCTCTCCCCGTTCCGCCCCCGCGTCGAGCTCCGAATCCGTGGAAGCGGACGGCGAGCCCGATGAGGTCCTGGACGCCGATTCGATGCACGAGGACTCAGCTTCGCAGGCGGAAGCGCAGGCGCTCGGGGAGCTTTCGGAAGAGCTCGCTGAGGAGCTGCCCGGCGCCCCCGACTCCGCGGAGGAAGCGAAACCGGAAGGCGAGCTCCCACGATCGGCGCGCGAATCGACGGAGGACCTCGATTCGCTCCCCGATATCGCTGCGCTGGAGGCTCCTACCGAACTCAACCCCGGGCCGGGTTCCACTCGATCCAGCCGGATTCCGACCTCGGGGGAGAGACCGGGGGACGCGGTGCGCAATGTCCTGAGCGGGCAGGATCCCGCGACGCTTGCCAGGGCCCTTCGGACGGTCCTGAAGAAAGATGAAAAAGGATAGGGCGGATATGGCCGAAAGCCTTTGGGATGGGAAGTCCGAAGAGGAGCTCTGGAAGGTATTCCGACGCACGAAGGATCAGAAGCTGAGGGACTTCTTCGTGCGGCAGTATGCCCCGCTGGTGAAATACGTGGCGGGCAAGATCGCGATGGGCATGCCCCAGAACGTCGAGTTCGACGACCTGGTGGGATTCGGTGTATTCGGGCTGTTCGACGCCATCGACAAGTTCGACCCTGGGAAGCACGTGAAGTTCAAGACCTACGCGGTGACGAGGATCCGTGGGGCGATATTCGACGAGCTGCGGACGATCGACTGGGTGCCCCGTTCCGTCCGGCAGAAAGCGCGCGAGGTCGAGGAAACGGTGCGCCGACTCGAATCTGCGCTCGGCCGCGCCGCCTCGGACGAGGAGATTGCCTCGGGGATGTCGATGGATCTCAAGGAGTTCCAGCAGATGATGCTGAAGATCAGCGGCACCTCGATGCTGTCTCTTCACGACATCTGGTACACCGGCGAGGACAACGACAAGATTTCCATCGCGGAGAGTATCGAGAGTCCCGGCAGCCTCAATCCCGACACCATCGTCGAGAAGGAAGAGATCAAGCGCGTCATCGTGGACGCGATCAAGGAGCTTCCCGAAAAGGAAAAAAAGGTGCTCGTTCTCTACTACTACGAGGACTTGACCCTCAAGGAGATCGGAGAGGTCCTCGAGGTCACCGAGAGCAGGGTCTCGCAGCTTCACACCAAGGCGGTGATGCGTCTACGGGCGAAGCTCACGAGCTTCAAGAGAGGGATCGTGTAATGCCGGCCCTTGGAATGTCCGGATTCGATCTAAATCGCCGCCCTGCGGGCGGCGTGCCCTAGGGACACCACGAATGCGCGGCGGAATCAACCTGGAGCAGATCCAGGAATACATGAGGATGCAGTCCGATCAGGACAAGAAGAACCGCACGATCACGGTGGAGGCCGAGAACGTCCAGGAAGGGCTGAAGAAGGCCTCGATCGAGCTCGGCATTCCCCTGTCGGGCCTGGAGTACGAGATCCTTGCCCGCGGGAGCGCCGGTACTTTCGGCGTCGGCCGCATACCCTGGAAAATCTCCGTCTACGAGCGCTCGAAGCAGGTGAAGACGAGCTCAGAGGCGGCCGCGGAGGCCGCGCGCGAAGCCGAGAGCAAGGCGGAGGCTGCGGCGAAGCCCAAGGACCTTTCGGGCGAGGTATTCGTGCGCCTCAGCGGAGACGGTGCCTTCCTGAGGGCCACGAAGCCGCAGGGCCGTGGCCCCCGGGCCACCGAGATCATGGCACGGGAAAAGCTGTCCCTTCGTGGCGTGACGAGCTTCGACGCGGCGCTGGTCTCACGGATCGTCAAGCACGCGGACGGAGAATACATCCGGGTGGCCGACGTGCAGTACAACCCCTCGCACGACGCCACGCTGTCGGTGGACATCACCGACGGGGCCATGAAGGCCGTCATCGTCATCATGGAGCCCGGTTTCGGGGGCGCCGACATCTCCGCCGACTACGTGCGCTCCTTCCTCGCCTCCAACGGCGTCGTGCACGGCCTGAAGGAGGACGTGCTGGAGGAGATCGAACTCTCCCCGCGCTACGGCCGGCCGATCGTCGCCGCGGAGGGGACCCGGGCGCACGACGGGGCCAACGCCCGGGTCGAGTACAATTTCAAGCTCGAGCGTGACGCGGTCACCCTCCGTGAAAAGGACGGACGGGTCGATTTCAAGGACATCTCGCACGTGGAGAACGTCGTGGCCGGCCAGCTGCTGGCGAGAAAGATCCCGGCGGAGACCGGCCAGCCCGGGCAGACGGTGACCGGCACCATCATACCGGCGACCAAGGGCAAGGACTGTGACCTGCTGGTCGGCAAGAACGTGAAAATCTCCGAGGACGGCCTGACCGCCCTGGCGGACATCAACGGCCAGGTGCTCCTGCTCGGCGGCAAGATCAACATCGAGCCGATCTACTCAATCCCCGGCGACGTCAACCTGCGGACCGGGAACATCCTCTTCCTCGGCTCTGTGATCGTGCGCGGGAATGTGGAGGACGGGTTTTCGGTCAAGGCCGCAGGCAACATCGAGGTATTCGGCAGCGTCGGCAAGTGCCTCATCGACGCGGAGGGCGACATTTTCGTGCACCAGGGCATCGCCGCGAAGACCGAGGGCAAGATCCGCTGCGGCAAGAGCCTCTACTCCAAGTTCATCGAGCACGCCCACGTGGACGCGGGGGAGTACGTGGTGGTGACCGACGGCATCGTGCATTCGCACGTGGACGCGAACAAGATGATCCTCTGCCAGGGCAAGAGGGCGCAGATCGTCGGGGGGCGCCTGCGCGCTTCCGAGGAGATCAACTCAAAGATCCTGGGATCCGTGGCCGGTACCGAGACGCTCCTCGAGGTGGGCTACGATCCGCGCAGCAAGGAGCGCCTGGTTACCCTGGAAGAGGAAAAGAGGATCGTGGAGAAGTCCCTCGAGGAGGTCGATCTCAACATCAAGACACTCGAGACCCTCCTGAAGGTGCAGAAGAAGCTCCCGCCCGAAAAGGCGCAGTACCTGTCCGAGCAGAACGAGAAACGATCCGACCTCCTGCGCCGGCTGGAGGAGGGAGTCCGGGAGATCGGCCAGGTCAACGCCCACCTCTCTTCGCTCACCACCATCGGCAAGATCTCCGCCTCGGAGCGCGTCTACCCGGGCGTCAAGCTCGCCATCAAGAGCGCGAATCTCGCGGTGCGCACCGAGTTCAAGTTCGTCACTTTCTTCCTGCAGGGCGGGGAGGTGAAGGTGACGAAGTACGAAGCTTTCGACGAAGAGCTGATGAGGAGGCGCTGAGATGGCGCTGCTTCCCATCGACCTTCAGACCATATTTACCCAGTCCCACCAGGCGGGCAAGGATCAGGCCGTACAGAAGGACGCCCCGCCGGCCGCTCAGTCCCTCCAGGGAGCCCAGCTCGTGCAAAAAACGGAGATCCGCGACACGTCGGTGAACGAGACGCACGACCAGGAGGAAGGCCCCGAGCAGGTGAAGGACCGGGCGCGCCGGAGCGGCGAGCGCCGCAAGCGGCAGAAGAAAGGCGCGCAGCCCCCGGCCGCGCAATCCCACGCGGCGGACGTCGTTCGCGACCCCGCTCTCGGGCGCAACGTCGACATCACGAGCTGATCCATGTGGTACACGATCCTGATCACCCTCGCCGTGGACTTCGGCGGGCTTGTGCTCGTGTACCTGCTCCTCCGCGACCGTGTTCGGCGCGCGACCTCGGCGGAGTCCCGAATCTCGGAGATCCGCGAAGAGGTAAGCCGGCTCCTCGTGGAGCTGAACCAGGCCACCGACCGCAATATCGCGCTCATGGAGGACAAGATCACTGCCCTCAACGAGGCCATTTCCACGGCCGATAAGAAGATAGGCCTGCTTCGTCGGGAGACCGAGAAGCACGACGTAGGGTCGCAGATCTACAGCAGGCTGGCCGAGGGAAGGCACCACCGGGCGGCAACCGCCGCGGCTCCCGCAGCCGCTGAATCGGCCCCGCCGGCTTTGCCGCTCGCCGTGGAGCTGTCGGAGCAAAACCCGCGGGGTACCGCCGCGCGGATGGAGGTCTCCGTGGACACTGTCCGCGGTGCAGCGGCGCACGACGTGCGTCAGAGAGTGATGATGCTCTACCGCGCGGGCTTCTCGCCGTCCCTCATCGCCAGTCGTGTCGGGGCCCCCGTGGGGGAGGTGGAGTTGATCATCTCGCTGGAGCAGCGGAAAGGACAGGCGTGAACCAGAATGACCAGCACGAGAATCCGCGGAGTACCGTGGCAGTGAATCCGCGGGGTACCGCATCGCCGAAGGAGGATTCCGCGGCGCGCACGGCACACAGCATCGGAATCGAGGTCCACGGCGGGCGCGCGATCGTCCTGATCCCGGCCGGATCGCGGACGCCAGTCGCGCGGGCGATGACATTCACGACCGTGGCCGACGGCCAGAGGGCCGTCGAAGTCCGGGTCGTGCGCTGCGTCGCGGAAGGCCCGGCG